>JALXCE010000263.1 GCA_026991055.1 Caldifarciminota bacterium
ATATAATCGTAATTTCCATCAACCTGAAAGAGACTCTCACTATCAATCCTGCATCCCTCGTATATCTCAAATTTTTCGCTCCGAATCCTGGGCTTTCTCTTATTCACACAGATCCCAATTTTCTCAAAATTGTCATCATAGGCAATATTTTTGAGAAAATGCGTCCCGATGAAGCCTGTTCCCCCGGCTACAAATACCTTCATAATTAACCACCTCCTTCTTTCAAAGCAAGGTTAAGAATCTCCGTGGCAGGCAGGCCACGTCGCGCAAAATAATTCCAGACCTTTTTCCTGCTTTTATCATCAGGTGAGTTCCCCAGCATTTTCCTTGCCCTCTCTACAGCGACAGGCAAGATAGCATTGAGGTCAAAGAACTCCTCGAGCGCCTCGTCAATTATTTCCCTTTTAACCCCTTTCTTCATCAACTCCGAGCGAATGTACGAAGGACCGTAGAGCTTTTTCATTTTGAATTTCACATATTCCTCAGCATAGCTTTTATCGTCAAGATATCTCCAGTCCTTTAATTTTTCAATGATTTCTTCAATCTTTGACTGCTCAACTCCCCGCTTTTTAAGCGCAATTTCCAATTCTCTTACCGTTCTCGGCCTCCGTGAAAGCAGGTATAGTGCATATTCCATGGGCTCACGTTTTCTCATTTAATATACACAACCTTTTTGAGGTCTCTTAAGATGCTCTGATAGTCTGCCGTGCCCTCCTCTACCCTGTCCATCTGCTCCTCAAGGAATCTCGTAAATTCTTCACTCGTATATTCCGGATATCTCTCCGTCAAAAATTTATAAACCTTTCGACCAAGGGCAGTTGGAAACAAAAATTTACCACGCTCGACCACGTATTTTCTGTCAAGGAGAGTCTGGACAATCTTTGCATAGGTCGATGGACGTCCGATTCCCCGCTTTCTCATCTCTTCAATAAGAGTTCCCTGGGTGTAAGGCACCGTTGCCGGCACAAATTCTAACTTTTTGTCCTTTAAAATGAATTCCTCCGGTAGCTTTACCAATTTGATCGGCTGGAGAAGGTTAAAGCCATCCTCTATGACCTCAGTGGCAACCTCCTCCGTATGCAAAATTTTTTCATCAAGTTTAAACGCGAGTTTTGAGAATTTAACCTTTGCCTCTTTCATCTGGGAAGCCATAAATCTTCGCCAGATAAGACTGTAGAGACGAAGGGCATTGCATGGGTCATCGAGCTCCACCTTCCTTTCTCTTACCATAAATCTCAGCTCGTCTGGTGGAATTGGTCTCGTGGGTCTTATGCATTCGTGGGCACCACCCTTGCCCCATTTCCTCAGTTTAAGGTACTTAGGGCCAAATTCTTCTTTTATAAATTCTGCAGCTACCCTGAATCCGGCATCGGAAACCCGGGTTGAGTCTGTTCGATGATAGGTAATGAGTCCCCTTTCGAAGAGTTCCTGCGCAAGGGACATGGTCTTCTCAGCAGAAAAACCTAAAAAGTCAGATGCGCTCCTTAAAAGCTCACCTGTGTTGAATGGAGGAGCTGGATAAACGCTCCGCACCTCGTCTGCTTCCTTCGTAACCACGATTTCATGGGCTCTTTCAAAAATCTCTCGTGCCTTACTTACGTCCTCAATCCGGAAAGATGTTTTAAAACCATCAAATTCAAGGGTGAGCAACCCGACCTTCCGCTTTCTTTCATCCTCCCGTTTTATCACCCATCCTAAAACAGGAGTCTGAACCCTCCCTGCAGAAAGGGACCTGAGCCCGAAAGTTTTCTGCAATTTCTGGGATAAAGAAAATCCCACCCATCTGTCAGCTATTCTCCGCAAAATCTGCGCCTTAACGAGACTTTCGTTTACATCCCTCGGTGATTCGATAGCTTCCCTGAAGGCCCTTGGGGTTACCTCGTGGAATTCGCTTCGATGAATGTTTTGGTTAAATGGCAGAATATTAAGTAAGATATCCCAGGCAATTTTCTCACCCTCGGAATCAGGGTCGGTGGCCACATAAACTTCATTTACTTCCATGGAAAGCCGTCTGAATGCCTCGATAATTTGCAGCTTGTCAAGATCAGGCTTTTTGCCCGAATGACAAAGATTTTCTGTGGTCTGCTCTCCCGTCGCGGTACAGCGCTTTATCGTGGCATAGACAGGAACAAAAAATCCTTTGTTTTCTAAAACCCCATAAATCCCGCCTTTTTCTGCAAGATCAAGAATATGACCGAGCGAGGCAGTTATGAGCATCACACGATCCCCCAAATTAACCTCATAGGCAAGGGAATCCCCTATCCATCTCTTTTGTGGTCTGCCAAAAAATCCAGCAATTGTCCGGGCCTTGTTTGGTGATTCAACAATGACAAGCGTTGATCTTACAAGGTCTCGCCTCTCAGCCTTCACTTCACCACTTAAAATTTTCCTAACTCTTTCTCTGTCAATATCAATTTCCTTCAAAACCTTCTTAAGGTCAATTTTATCAAATTCCTCAAATTCAAACTCGTAGCTCAAGAATGTCCGGAGCCTCCTTTCGAGACTCCTGAAGGCTTTTTTCATATAAACAAGTGAGACGGCAAGGCCTTTCGTCAATCCGCCGGCAAATAGTCGCGATGTCCTGCCCGTTGCCTGGATGTATGAAGTCGCATCGCCAATGGTGAATACAATTTTGCCGTCTTTTTCAATTAAAGAGATTTCATCTGACGAGCGGATTTTCTCTAAGACATCCGGAGAGTTAATTTTTTCCCGTATGAATTCAGCAATTTCGTTGAGTTTCTCGGCAACTTTCGGGTATTTCTCAAGCTGCTCTTCGCGGAGATCGAAATATTTGTTAAGAAATTCGGCATATTCCTCGATTTTCTCCCTCTCATCAGGCAGGGCCACACGCAGGGGATAGACAAATCTCAGAAGATTTCGGGGCAGGATGGAATCAACGTTGGCAGGTATAAGCAGTTTGGGAACCCCGAGGAAAATCGCGTATCTTATCCTCTCTGGCATGTCTATTCCACGCACCAGAGGATTCTGGTGGTGGGAAAGGCCCACGAGGACCTCAACATCTCCATTTTGGAATTTTTCAAAGGCATCTTTGTCATCGTATGCGAGGGCTTTCTCCCCAAGAACCTCTTTTACCCTGTCAACTATCTCCCTGCCGAGGTCCATGGATACGTAAACAAGTCCTCCACCGCCGAGATTTTCAATTAATTCCGGGAGTTTTTGAAGGCCTTCTTCGAATGACTCCACTTCCATGTAGGTATCAACAACGTTTCTGATGGTAGCGGTGGATTTTTGAACGTCAAATCCAAGGAGATTTTGAAATAGAATTACCCTTCGTGTCCGTGGCTGAACGGTGGCAGAAGAGATAACGAGGACCCCTTCGGACTTCCTGAATTTCTTTTTACCTCCAGCCATTGCGCGTTTAATGTCCCGGTCTGTGAATCCCAGCAGCTTTACGATATAATCAATGTTTTTAGATGCTTTCAGTAAAGAGTCCACGTCATCAACAAAGATGAATTTGAACTTAAATGGGGAGACGAGATCAAAGTTTTTGTAAAGAAACATGTGGGTAGAAATCAAAATATCGAAGTCACCGGATTTTATACGCTCCTTGTCGTCCTTTTTCCCTGTGTAAGCAACAATCTTTTTGTCTGTTATGCTTGATATACGCTCAAAGGCTTGTTTAACAAGGACTTTTGTGGGAACAATGATGTAAGCCTTTCCCTCTATGAACGCTGCCATAGCGAGGCCAAAAGTGGTTTTACCAACACCTGTTGGAGCGAGAATGGCAAAGGAGTTGCCGAGGATGACGCGTCTTGCCCAGGTTTCCTGCAATGCCCACGGAGCAAATCCAAATTTCTCTTTGAAAAACTCGCTGAATTTCTCTGACTCTGATTTAACCCTGCAGAGGTCGGACAATCTTTTGAGTTTACCTGTTTTTTCGAGGGTTTCGCAGAGGATGGTATTATTGACCGGCTCAGGCAAACAATCAGAGCATGGAAGGCCATTTTTGAGCCTTGTATAGCTGATCGAACCATAACAATTTGGGCACAGATTTTTAAAAATCGCGATATTCATATTGCAATTTTACCTCCCCACCCAAAAATGTTCAATGAGGACGTGAGGTTTTGATTATTAGCTCAAATCATTTACAAAAATTATCGCTCCTTACAAACCTTGCTTTTGTCACTGGGACAACCACGAGCTTTGACGAGTGGGGAAGTCAAAGCGCCTTAAATTTTTAAAGTACAAGATGTAGC
>JALXCE010000264.1 GCA_026991055.1 Caldifarciminota bacterium
CTGCATGACCTGCTCCTGGTATACGATCACTCCGTAGGTTTCCTCCAAAATGGGCTTCAGCTCAGGAAAATCGTAGTGAATTTTCTCTTTTCCGTTTTTCCTCTTTATGAAGCTTTCCACCATACCTGATTTCAGGGGACCCGGTCTGTAGAGGGCAATGGCAGCAATGAGGTCCTGAAGCTTTGACGGCTTGAGCCTTCTGAGCATCTCCCTAAAGCCGGATGATTCAAGCTGGAACACGCCGAGGGTTTTGCCCTGTGAGATAAGCTTGAAGGTTTTCTTATCGTCCAGAGGAATCTTTGTGATATCAAAGTTGGGGTCGTGTCTTTCCCTGATCATCTCTTCGGTCCACTGAATGATGGTGAGGGTTCGAAGACCGAGGAAGTCCACCTTCAGGAGTCCGAGCTGCTCGATAGATTTCATGTCGTACTGGGTTGTGATCGAACCGTCTGGACTCTTGTAAAGAGGCGCGTATTCGTAAATTTTACCAGGGGCGATAACTACACCTGCAGCGTGAATGGACGTATTCTTCACCTGTCCCTCGATTCGTTTTGAAATCTCGTAAAGCTCACGGTACTGAGGGTTTCCGTTGAAAATGTCCTTCAATTCCGGATTTTTTTCAACGACTTTCTCAATAGTCACGTCGGGGCCGTTGGGAATCATCTTGGCGATCCTATCAACCTCCTGATAGGTGAGGTCAAGGGCACGCCCTACGTCACGAATCACTCCCTTTGCCATCATTCTGTTGAAGGTGATGATCTGGCTGACACTCTCTTCGCCGTAGAGGTCACGGACGTATTTGATGATTTTGTCTCTGCCAATATCGGAGAAATCAATATCGACGTCTGGAGGTGAAATTCTTTCGGTGTTAAGGAACCTTTCAAAAATCAGATTGTACTCAATGGGATCGAGCTCGGATATCCCAAGGGCGTAGATTACAAGTGAGCCCACCGCAGAGCCTCTACCAGGACCTACAGGAATGCCCATTTCTCTCGCCTTCCTGACAATATCCCAGATGATGAGGAAGTAGCCTGAAAATCCAACATTTTTGATAACTTCAAGCTCACGATTCAGTCGTTCCTCGTAGACTTCACCGGTTTTGCCCTTCTCTTCAAGTCCTTTTCGTGCGACATGGGCAAGGTATTCATCGGCGTTCGCAAATCCCTCTGGGATCTTGAATGTCGGCAGATGGACTTTTGTTGGGTCGAGCTCAAGCTCAAGATTTATCCTTTCTGCAATTTCGAGAGTGTTTTTTAGCGCCTCAGGTGTTGAAGAGAAAAGGGACCACATCTCGTCAGGACTTCTCAAATAAACTTCTCTCGATTGGAATCTCATCCTATTGGGGTCATGAACCTTCTTGCCGGTCTGAATGCAGAGGAGAATGTCGTGTGCCTTGTAGTCCTCAGGTGTGAGGTAGTGAACATCGTTTGTGGCAACAATTCCAACTCCGAAATCCTTTGCAAGCTCCACAAGTGCCTGATTTACTGTGAGATTCTCGTCGAGTCCGATATCCATTAGCTCGAGGAAGAAGTTGTCTTTGCCGAAAATCTCTATGTATTCCTCGAGGGCAGCTCTTGCCCCTTCCATGTCATTTGCAAGAATCTTGCGAGGGATCTCACCGGAGAGACAGCCTGAGAGGGCAATGAGTCCCTTTGAGTGCTCTCTTAAAAGCTTTTTGTCCATTCGGGGCTTGTAGTAAAAACCCTCAAGATAGGAAATACTCGAAAGATAGAGGAGGTTCCTGTACCCCTCTAAATTTTCTGCAAGTAAAGTTATGTGATAGAGACCCTGTTTTGTCTTTTTCTTGTGATCGCCCGGTGTGAGATATGCCTCTATCCCAATTATGGGGTTGATGTCATGCTCAAGGGCAGACTTATAAAATTCAATTGCCCCAAAGAGGTTGCCATGGTCGGTGATGGCAACGGCATTCATACCCAGCTCTTTGACCCTCTTCATCAGAGGGCCAATCTTGCACGCACCGTCGAGAAGCGAGTATTCAGTATGAAGATGTAGGTGAACAAACTCCTTGCTCATTTGTGTTCCATTATGGAGTAGAGGTCGTCAACCTTGTTCGCATGTTCAAGGATATCGACAGCCTTTTTAAAAACCGTGTCTTTCTTCAGCATGACGGCGTATCTACCTTTTCTACCAAAGTATTTTTCTGCAATCTCCTCTTCGAGGACTAGCTTGATCTGGTCTTTGGCATCTTTGAAGTCGCAGGATGTGAATTTCACACCCTTCTCCTTCATATATTTTTCAAAGTCTTTAAGCTGGTCATCACTTAAATTAATTTCTTCAGGCGAAGCGGGCTTTTCGTGGCTCTTATAGTATTTAACGGCATAGTCAAAGAAGACGCCCTTTGCGAAGGCTTTTGATACGAGTGGAGCGAGAAGCTCGCTCTCTTTAACCACATCGGGAATTATTCCACCGCCTCCATAGACTGTTCTGTGCAGCCTTTTGGTGTAATAGGGCGTGCGAGTTGTGTCCTTCTTGCCGAAGGTTCTCCTGTCAATGCACCTCCCAGAGGGAGTGAAGTAGCGTGCAGTGGTGATCTTGAGTTGATATCCTTCCTGAAGCGGGAAAACCCTCTGGACTGAACCTTTACCGAATGTTGTGTCCCCCACGATGATTCCGCGGTCCCAATCCTGTATGGCTCCGGAGACGATCTCTGAAGCCGATGCTGAGCCACGGCTGACGAGTACTGCAAGGGGATAATCCGTTCCGTGGGATGGCTTGCCAGGGGCAAAGAAATCGCGGTTAGAATTTGGGACCCTGCCCTTGGTGGAGACAATCAATGCACCCTGAGGAAGGAAAAGGTTCGCAGTTCTTATTGCCTCACTTAAAAGTCCGCCAGGATTTCCTCTGAGGTCGAGGACGATCTTCTTTGCTCCCATCGCAAACAGACTGTCGAGGGCTTTCCTCACCTCAACATTTGCATTTTTCTGGAACGATGAGAGCTTGATGTAGCCAATGTTACCATCCACAAGACCGAAATATGGAACTGCCTGAATATGAATGATGGCCCTTGTTATCGTGAATTTGAGGGGCTCATTTACTCCCGGCCTGGAAATGGTGATTGTCACCTTTGTCCCGGGTTTGCCTCTCAATCTTTTGACCACGTCGGATAGCTTCCACCCGATGATGCTGGTATCCTCAATTTTTATGATCTTATCTCCAGGCCTGAGCCCTGCTCTATAAGCCGGAGTGCCTTCTATGGGTGAAATAACTGTAACAACACCATTTCTAATGCCAATCTGGATACCAAGTCCACCGAATTCTCCAGTGGTAGAAATCTTAAATTCCTCTGTTTGCTCAGGTGTAAAGAAATCGCTAAATGGATCAAGGGAATGAACCATCCCTTCAATAGCCTTTTCTATCAAGTCCGGCGGGTCCTTTTCTTCAACATAGTAATCCTTGACATAGTTTAGAGTGTTTGTGAAGAGGCGAAACATCATACTGATGTTTTTCTTTTTCGCCTCAGCATCCCCCATTTTGTAACCAACTGATAATCCAATTATAAGAGCAAGAGCAACAGCAATAATCCTTTTCAATTTAACTTTCCTCCATTTTAAATTTTTTGATTCCTTTCTTTTCCAGTCTTTCGAGGGTAACTTGAATCACCTCTTCCATGAGTTCGTCAATGGATTTCTCACCATTGAGCACATGGAATCGCTTTTTTGCTCGCTTTGCAAGGATCAGATAACCTTTCCTCACACGGGTATGAAATTCTAAATCCTCTAATTCGATTCTATCAAGTTTTTTAGATTTCATGCGGAAAAATCCCATTTCCGGGGGGATATCCACGAGAAAGGTGAGATTGGGTTTGAGCCCCCCGGTTGCAACCTTGTTGAGTCTTGAGATAAATTTAAGCTCCAGTCCTCGGCCAAATCCCTGATATGCAAAAGAGCTATCATCAAACCTGTCAGAAATGACAATGTAAGAATTTCTCAGGGCCGGCAATACACGTTTATAAACGTTCTCCCGTCTTGCTGCCAGCATGAGAAGTAATTCTGTCACAGGGTCGAGGGAGTTGCCGGCCTTTAGGAGAACCTCACGAATTTCCTCCGCCTCTTTTGTCCCTCCAGGCTCGCGAGTGAGTATGGTTTTGAATTTATTCTCAGTGAGATATTCGTAGAGTTTCCTGGCAAGCGTCGACTTGCCACTCCCTTCGATTCCCTCGAACGTGATGAA
>JALXCE010000265.1 GCA_026991055.1 Caldifarciminota bacterium
AATAACCTTGAGTTTTAGGGCTTCGGTGTAATTTTTGTTGTTATCAGGCATAGAAGTGACCTCCTTTAAGAGTTTTATAATCATCCACGTGGGGAGTTGTACTGTAAACATATATCAGGACAGGACAGGGTATAGCCTAACCTTCTAAATGGAGTGTTTTCACACGAATAACAATTCAGGCTTATACCCCAGGTGGAGGGACCAATCTCCCCCTCGGGGTCATGCCCCAGGGAAATTGAAGGTCTCCACCTACTCATACCATCTCCTCCCGAAGTGTTTTCCCTATATTTTTAGTGATAACCATAATAAATAACAACAAACATTATAGAAGGGGAACTTAGGTATAGTTGTGTCTTTAATGTAGATAATGAATTTTCGAACAAGGCTCAGATTTTGTTGACAGGAAGGTAGGTTTTTGTTAAATTATAGACCTGATTGTGGCCCCATCGTCTAATGGCTAGGACACCGCTCTTTCAAGGCGGCGGCGGGGGTTCGAATCCCCCTGGGGCCACTTTTTTATTAGCCGTAAACTTTGGGTGATTTTATGGGAAGGAAAATTAGGGGGCGCGCCGCTTCGCGGCGCGCCCCCCTTACCTTATTTCAATATGACCAGCTTCCCTACGTCACGGAAATCACCGCTCTCCATCTTCACAAAGTACACTCCACTTGATAGACCTTTCACAGCAACTCTGTGAACACCTTTCGCTGCAAAACCGTTGAACAGGTCTTTCACCTTTCTCCCACTGAGATCGTAAAGTGTTAATGTTACTTTTGAGTTTTTCGCAACTGCAAAAGAAACTAAGGATGTTCCACCAGGATTCATTGTAGTCCCAATAATACCTGTTTTAACAGGATTAGTTGGGGTTTCACTTACATCTATCGGATAGTGGAAGACAATTGCAAGGCTGTCATGAACTGTAATTGGAGACCCATTGTAGGAATAGAGCAAGAAGTAATTACCCGCTCCTGACTGTGCCTGAATGCCTACCGTAGACTCATCAATTCTTGAACCCATATCGAGGTACTGGAATACAATATCACCACTCTGGTAAAGGATTGCCTCAAATGTGTAAGGACCACCTGAACCATAATGAGGCACCTGGTACCATTCTACAATGAATCTTCCATTCGCTGTATCAGCATAGTAGTAAACATTTCCTCCACTGGAAGGATTTAAGTCATCCCAGAATGGGGCAATCAAATCAACTGGAGAATCAGTTGGGAGAGAATCATTGGAAAATTCGGTTGTATTCTGAAGTGTGAGGAACCCGTTGGAGACTACGTACATGGGGTTGAAAGGGGCACCGTAAAACATGAAGGACATTGGCATTGTGACCTGCGCATTGGCATCATCTCCGAGATTTAGCGGGGTCCCTACACTTGTAATATCAACCCAGTCAAAGGCTGGTCCACCTGGATAGTCAGAGTCCATAAAGGTATAACCAAATCCGTCCGGCCCGCCCGAGTGCACATTGGTAACAACGTTTATAGGAGGTGTTGGCTCAGATTCGTGAACCGGTGTCTCATTGTCGTATGCTGTGAGGTATATTGTATGTGATCCCGGTGTAACAGTGATTGTATCTGTGTAAGGCATCCCCGGACTGGTAGTTGGAAAGTCTACCGCAATACTACCATCTACGTAGATGTGAATTCCGGCAAGGTCGTCAAGAGGCGTACCATCTGACTGAGTCGTGGGATTGATCCAGGAGACTTCGACTGTTGATTCGTCGATCACGTTGGCAACAGGATTGTCTGGAGGAGCTGGATAAGGTGAACCACCAGCATACCATCCCACACGCACAAAGGCACTTGCAGAATCATTTGAGTCCACAGCCCTCACAAAATAGTCGTAGTACGTTCCATCGGTTACGTTGTTATCCTGATAAGTTTCGGTCCCAGCTGGAACTGTGGCAATGAGGGCAGTGTCCTTTGTCCCGGGTGAGCGCCATATTTCGATTGTGAAGTTTGTGAGTGTATCGCCGCCAATGTAGTGAGTAGGATCATTCCAGCTCAAAGTAATTGTATTTGGTGTTGTGTAGTCAGAGTAGGCTGTGAGATTTGATGGTGGACGGGGATCAAGCGAATCTCCAGCTTCAGTGACGAACATACCTATGACTGCATCAGGATTTCCCTGAATAACTTCAAAGAGCATTCCCATTGAATTATCCCAGTCGGTTGTAAAAGCAAGACCACCGGCGAAGCCATCAGGTGAAGAGTAAGTTACGGGAAAACCTATGCCAGTGTAGCCACCTGTACGTGGATCGAACTGATAGATGTAATTATTACCACCCTGTCCGTTATCCTCCTGAGCTGCAACCCAGAGCCATGGGCCGTCCGGCGAAACATCATCCCAGGCCATACCGTAGATAGAATAAGTGTTTGTAAATGAGCTAATAACGTTACCGTTCCTGTCGAACTCATAAATGTTACTGCTGAAATTTGCTGTCCAGAAGTGATCTGTGGCAGGATCGTAGGCAAGAGCTCTATTGGGATTCTCTGGTCCTGTAAATGTTCCTACTACGTTTCCGTTTGAAGGATCGATCTGGTAAACGGTTGAGCCGTAACTGCCGTAAAGGTACTGACCATCCCAGGCAAGGTCTCTCAGCCCCCATCCAGTTGCGGCAGCGGGCTGATCGTATGTCGCAACAAGATTTCCCTGAGCGTCGAACTTGTACAATTTATTTGGATCATTACTGCTGTTTCCACCAGTTAGCCAGAAGAATGCCCCATCAAATTCAAGGCCAAGTATCTGATTATCACCTGTAGGCGTTTGCGCATCAAATCCCCATATTGAGTCACCGAGGTTCTGTTTTACACCGAAGTTAGGAGCACGGAAAGGGGAGTGACCTTTACTCACATCTGCGCTCTGTGATCTTTCGGGCCTTGTGTCTTTCAGCCCTTTTTCTCCCATTGCTGTGCCTGCAAATGCAAGCACTATAGCTATTACTACTAACTTACGCCCCATATCTAACCTCCTTTTTGGTTAGTTGGATTTTAAGGACTGGTGTTGCAGATGTCAAACAAATTGAGATGGTGAGAAGAGATACAACCACCCCCTCCCTGATGGATTATTTTGACTTTGCGCTGGCCATTCCCCCGAATGTGACATTGAGCGAAAGTACTGGATATGAAAGTTTAAAATTCGGAGCATTCAAAACCCGATCCCCATCGTCAAATCTCCAGCTCGAAGAAGGACTTACTATATAACTTGCCCGTAGTAAAATTCCCATGAATCTGTTTAGCCTTAAAATTGCGTTGAATGACGGCATTATGCTGATATATGAGCCTATTTCGACATATGCGTCTCTCCGGGGATTTGTTAGCAGAGAGTCGAAGGAAATTTCCCGATTAACCGGATAAATGGTCATTCTAACACCAGAACCACCCAATCCAAGAGAAATAGCTCCCAGAAATCTGTGAGTTTCAACAACCATGTAGCCAATTTCGAAGAAACCAGCACCTTCATTTACGATAATATCCATGCTGTCTGAAGATACCTGCTGGGTTGTACCAAAGCCACCTCCGCCTATCCAGATTTTCCCTATGATCCCGTATCCAAGACCACCCCAGCCGTACTGTGTACCTTTTAGGGATTGGATCCCATGTCTATTCAGGATGGTGTTGATGCTGGAGAAATTGTTATTGCTTATGTACACCCCAAAACCTCCAAATCCGCCACCATAGGTTATGAGCAAAATCATTAGTTTAAGCATTTTCCATCACCTCCCATTTTGATTTTTTATGCAAAAGATAGCCGTAAATTCCAACATAAATTCCCGAAATTGAAAGCAATGCCACTGGGAAGTACCATGTCCAGCGTAAATATCCTCCCACCGCTGCACCAAGAATAAGCAATAATGACCAGAACCAAAGTATTTTCGTCCTCGAGAAGGCGGCATTGATTCCATAGAACACCCCCACCATCATGGTAAAATGATATGCAAATAGCGGAGAAACCGTCCAGGTCCTATAAACAAATATGAGGGCTACATAGGAGAGGACAATCACGAAAAAGGATGCGCCAATAGATTCGGCAAGATAACTTTTGCTCTCAACTCGTCTTTTCTCCAGAATGGATGGAAGAATTCCGTATCCGAGAGTCGAAGCTACAGCAATTACTATGATAAATCCCTTAAATCCCCACAGAATTAAGGTCAGGTAGTAAATGATC
>JALXCE010000266.1 GCA_026991055.1 Caldifarciminota bacterium
GACCATGGCATCACAAGATGGGCTGAACGACTGGGAGTTAGAACAGTCAATCCAAAGGCTTTAAAATCCATTGTTGACAAGTATGTGAAAAAATAGGAGGAATTTTTATGCCGGAGAAATTAATTATCGAGCTTTCAAAGAAAGGCAGGAAGGGTTATTCTCTCCCGAAATTGGATGTTGAGGAGAGAAATTTAGCTGACCTTATCCCGGAGAAACTCATCAGGAAAAGTGAGCCGAATCTCCCGGAAGTGACGGAAAACGAGGTTGTAAGGCACTTCGTTAGACTTTCAAACATGAATTACAACGTGGATAAAGGCTTCTATCCCCTTGGCTCGTGCACCATGAAGTACAATCCCAAGATCAACGAAAAGCTTGCGAGACTCGAGGGATTTCTGAATATTCATCCGCTGCAGCCTGCATCCACAGTTCAGGGTGCTCTGAAATTGATGAAGACACTTGAGAATCTTCTTGCCGAGATTGCGGGGTTTGATGCCATTTCCCTTCAGCCTGCTGCAGGGGCGCACGGAGAGCTCACAAGTATGATGATTGTCAGAAGATACCACGAGAAGCAGGGAAATCCCAGAAAATACGTGCTCATACCAGATTCGGCGCATGGAACAAATCCCGCTTCCGTGACCATTTCCGGTTACATTGCAAAGCAGATTAAGTCCAACGAACGTGGAAGGGTTGACCTTGATGATCTCAAAAAGAATTTGAATGAAGATGTGGCTGCATTCATGGTCACAAACCCCAACACCCTGGGACTCTTTGAAACGGATATAATTGAAATATCAAAGATGGTGCACGATGTGGGCGGTTTGATGTACATGGACGGGGCGAATCTGAATGCTCTCGTGGGTTATATCAGGCCCGGTGACATTGGATTTGACGTGATGCACTTCAATCTCCACAAGACATTTTCCACACCTCATGGTGGAGGTGGGCCTGGCTCCGGCCCTGTGGGAGTCAAAAAGTTTCTCGAGCCATTTCTGCCAGTGCCAAGAATTGTTGAAAAGGATGGCAAATACGAGCTTTCGTATGATTTTCCAGATTCCATCGGCAAGGTCCATTTCTTCTATGGGAATTTCAACGTTTTCATAAAGGCACTCACCTACATTCTGATGATGGGAGAAGAGGGGCTGAAGAAGGTTGCAGAAAATGCTGTGATCAACGCAAATTACTTGAAATCCTTGCTGGAAGAAGAATATCAGTTGCCCTACAAGGGACACTGCATGCACGAGTTTGTTCTTTCCGGTAAATTCCTGCGCAAGTATGGGAAGGTTAGAACCCTCGATGTGGCGAAGAGGTTGCTTGACTATGGATTTCATGCTCCGACAATTTACTTCCCGCTTATTGTTTCTGAGGCATTGATGATCGAGCCCACAGAGACTGAGAGCAAGGAAACCCTTGACGCATTTGCAGAGACCATGATTAAGATTAAGAAGGAGGCAATGGAAAATCCTGAGTTGCTCCATTCTGCACCGCACAACACTCCTGTCAGAAGGTTAGATGAGGTGAAGGCGGCAAGAGAATTGAAGGTGAGGTGGTGAGATGAAAAATAAGCTATACAGATTATTCCTGTGGCTCACGCTTCCCATGGTAATACTTGCTCTGTATGGAGCGTTCATCTATGCCCCCCGTGCCAAATGGCCCGGCGCCCATGGTGTGATTCTTGGTGAAATCCAGAGGATCTTTTACTTCCACGTGCCACTTGCCTGGGTGATGATGCTTGCCTTTGCGGTAACCTTTGTTTTTAGTATCCTTTATCTCGCTCGTCCAAAATTATGGTACGATGTGGTTGCCTCGGCCTCCGCTGAAATAGGGCTTGTATTTGCCACACTGGCTATCCTCACGGGTTCAATGTGGGCGAAACCCGCGTGGGGAACCTACTGGACATGGGACCCGAGACTCACAACCATGCTGCTCCTCTGGTTTATCTTTGTCGGTTACTTCATCCTGCGGGAGTTTGTGGATGAAGATGAGAAAAGGGCAAGGCTTTCTGCTATAATTGCGATAATTGGTTTTCTGGATGTCCCTCTCGTGTTTATTTCAGTGAGGCTGTGGCGTTCGCTCCATCCTGTGGTTATTGAAAGCTCGAAGAAAGGATTTTCTATTGCCCCCAAAATGCTTCACGCGCTACTTTTTTCACTTCTCACTTTTACCATACTTTATGCGGTTTTGCTGCATATCAGGGTACATTTAGGTGAGGCTGAGCTTAAAATTAAAACATTGAAGAGAAAAGCAATGGAGGAATTTTAAGATGGCAAAGATAAAGAAAATCTGGGCAAGAGAAGTTCTCGATTCTCGTGGAAATCCAACTGTTCAGGTGGATTGCTGGCTCGACGATGGTTCTTTTGGTCGAGCCACTGTGCCGTCCGGGGCGTCCACGGGTAAGCATGAGGCCCTTGAGCTCCGTGATGGCGATAAGGACAGATACGGTGGAAAAGGAGTGCTCAAGGCAGTTGCCAATGTGAATGAGAAAATTGCCCCTGAGTTAGAGGGTAAGGACGCAATGAATCAGGCGGCAGTTGATGACTTCCTTATCAGTCTTGATGGCACTGAAAATAAATCCAAGCTCGGAGCAAATGCTATTCTTGGCGTTTCCATGGCTGTGCTTAAAGCTGCGGCTGCGTCCGTCGGATTACCCCTTTACCGCTATATCGGCGGAGCCAATGCCAAGATCATGCCTGTTCCGTTTATGAATGTCATCAATGGCGGCGTTCACGCAGATAACAACCTTGATATTCAGGAATTTCTGATTGTGCCCCTTGGAGCTCCCAATTTTAGAGAGGCGCTTCGCTACGGAGCAGAAACATTTCACACCCTCAAGAAGATTTTGAAAGAGAGGGGGGATTTCACGGGAGTTGGAGACGAAGGTGGATTTGCTCCGAATTTGAATAACACCGAAGAAGCACTTTCCATCCTGGTGGAAGCCATTGAAAAAGCAGGATATGCACCGGGGCAGGATATTGCCCTTGCAATAGACTCCGCCGCCTCAGAATTCTACAGAGACGGAAAATATTATTTAGACGGCAAAGAATTTACAGCCGAAGAGCTGGCAGATTACTACGGTGAAATGTTTGAGAAATTCCCTCTTGTCTCATTTGAAGACCCGTTTGCTGAGGAGGACTGGGAGGGATTTAAACTATTCACGGCCAAATTTGGGGATAAAGTCCAGATTATCGGAGATGACATTTACGTAACCAATGTGAAGCTCATTTCGAGAGGAATTAAGGAAAAGGCCTCAAATTCCGTATTGATTAAGCTAAACCAGATTGGCACAGTAACGGAGACGCTTGAGGCCATTGAGCTTGCCCACAAGGCAGGATTTACTGCAGTTATTTCTCACCGCTCAGGTGAAACCGAAGATACCACCATTGCGGACCTGGCCGTGGGCGCAAATACAGGCATGATAAAAACAGGCTCTCTATCCAGGTCTGAAAGGATAGCCAAATACAACAGGCTCCTTCAGATTGAGGAGGAGCTCTCCTACACTGCAATCTACCTGGGTAGAAGGGCTTTGAATCCCAAGCCATGAACAGCTTTAAGATAATTTTCTCAAAAATAAAGGAGATAATCACAGCGGCGCTTATTCTGGGCCTTGTTTTTTACACTGCTTTTCACGTAAACAAGGCCCTTAAAGGGTATATCAATTCGTCTCGCCAATACATGGAGGCGCGGGATACCCTTATGGTCGCCCGCGTGGAGAAAATTTTAAGAGGCCGGAAAATCCAGTACCTTAAGTCCAGGGAAGGTAAAAAGGCCATGTTTATCAAGTCCGGATTCATCCCAGCTGGCTACACTGTTTACCGCATGAAGAGGAAGGGAAAATGAGAATCTCGGATTTCAGGAGTGATACCATAACGAAGCCCACTGAACGAATGCGGGAGGCCATGAGAAATGCTGTGGTAGGGGATGATGTGCTCGGTGACGACCCTACGGTGAAAAGGCTTGAGGAAATTGCTGCAAAAAGGGTTGGGAAGGAAGCAGCACTATTTGTCCCCTCAGGCACAATGGGAAATGCCATTGCAGTCAAGGTATGGACCAACGAAGGTGAAGAGGTTATAGTCGAAGAGAAGGCGCACATTTACAACTTTGAATCCGGACATCTTGCGTTTATTTCAAGAGTTATTCCGAGACCTCTACCTTCGAAAAGAGGAGTCTATGACCTCGATTTATTGAGGAAAGCAGTGAATAAACGAAAAGATTACCACGTGCCGCAGCCCACGTTGATAACACTTGAGAATACACATAATTTCTGGGGTGGGGCTGTGATTCCACTTGAGCATTTTAAAGAGGTACGGAAAATCGCCGACGAGCGCGGTATCAAAGTGCACCTTGACGGGGCAAGGATATTCAACGCTTCCATCGCCAGTGGGGTTCCTGCTTATGAATATGCCTCTTACGTAGATTCCATAATGTTTTGCCTCAGTAAGGGGCTTGGAGCTCCCATAGGCTCAATGCTTGCAGGACCACGCGAGTTCATTGATAAAGCAAGGCATGTGAGAAAGATGCTTGGTGGTGGCATGAGGCAGGTGGGTGTAATTGCAGCAGCAGGAATTATTGCCCTTGAGGAGATGGTTGATAGGTTAAAAGAGGACCATAGGCGTGCAAAAATCCTTGCGGAGGGCTTATCAAAGTTACCCGGAATCGAAATTAATCCTGACGACGTAGAAACCAACATCCTGTTTTTCAAAGTAAGGGCAATGAGTGCCCCAGAGCTTGTTAACAAGCTAAGGGAGCATGGTGTCCTTGCGCTTGCCCTCTCCGATGAGGACGTGAGGATGGTTACAAGTAAAGAGGTGGATGACGAAGATATCCACCACGCCCTTGAGGTTTTCGAGAAAATACTGGGGTAACATTCTGATTAAAGTGCCTGGTTGACAGAGTAGGGGACGGGCATAATTATAAACACGATGAGAACCGGAGTTGCCAATCTACCCTTGCACGGAGGTAAAGCTCCCCGCTGGCTTTTCAACCGCATGAAGGTGCTGGCCGAGAAGATTCTGGAGCTAATTGCCATTGAGTTTGGACCTGAGGAAATTGTTAAACGCCTCTCCGACCCTTTCTGGTTTCAATCTCTCGGGAACGTTATGGGCTTTGACTGGCATTCGTCTGGACTGACCACTACAACAACTGGTGCCATCAAGGAAGCTCTAAAAAAGATCGGGCCAGAAATCGGTGTTTTCATGGCTGGCGGCAAGGGCAGGACTTCGAGAAAAACTCCTGACGAGTTACGTATTATCGGCGAAAAATTCGGGATAAATGCTGAACCTCTAATTTATGCGAGTCGAATGGCAGCAAAGGTTGATTCAACGGCCATCCAGGATGGCTATCAGATTTATCATCATACTATAATTTTCACCAGGTCCGGTTTATGGGCCGTGGTGCAGCAGGGAATGAATGAGCGCACCCGTTATGCAAGACGATATCACTGGATCAAAACGGAAAATTTTGTTAATGCTCCTCACACGGCTATTGTTACTGAGAAAAAGTCAAAATTTGTCATTGATACAGTGGCAAAGGATGCTGGACAGGCTCGAAAAGTCATAACTGAACTTTCACGCGAAAATCCGGACAAGATTTTGAAGGAGCTCAAAAACCTGCGAGAGTTAAATTTACCGGCAAGGCACCAGCTGCTCCTCAGGGATATTAATCCAGACAGGATTAAGAAAATCTTTATCTCTACCTATGAGAGGCAGCCTGAAAATTTCGAATCCCTTCTTGGAATCCGGGGACTTGGGCCAAAGAGCCTCAGGGCGCTCGCACTTCTATCGGATGTTATCTACGGGGCGCCACCAAGTTATACTGATCCGGCCATATATTCTTACGCCCATGGTGGAAAGGATGGTATACCCTATCCTGTTGATCGAAAGCTTTACGATAATTCCATAGAAATCCTTGAAAGAGCGATAAAAGAGTCGAATTTGGGCCGTGAGGAAAAACTCAAGGCACTACGACGCCTTGCAAGATTTACGAGATAAAGGTTTTCCCTCATTGTTGGTCATATAAAAAGCGAACTAATTTAGAGAATGACACCGATGAACTCTCCTGATAGAGAGGCGAGCAATACAAACTGAGATTAACGATTTCATTTCCACCAATTCAGGAGTTTGACCTTATAATTTTCGACATGGACTACCGAAAAGAGATTGTCAAATACGCAAAATTGATGTGTGAAAAAGGGTATTCAGTGGCAACCGATGGAAACCTCAGTGTCCTGATGGATGACGGAAATATTTTGATAACTCCCTCCGGTTTTAGAAAAGGGGAGGTGACAGAGGATTCGCTTGTTGTCATATCAAAGAATGGTGAGAAGATTGAGGGAAAGTACGAGCCCTCAATGGAAAAATGGATGCACATTTTTATCTATGAGGTGAGAGAGGATGTAAAGGCAATTGTCCATGCACATCCCCCCTACGCCACGGCATTCTCATTGCAGATGCCAAGGGAATACGAGCCTGTTCTTCCGGAAATTAAGATGTTTATTGGTAAATTTGGCTTTGTGGCATTCAAAGAGCCGGGGACGCTGGAGCTTGCCAATCTCGTTAAAGAAAAAGCTCCAAATTACAACGTCCTAATACTCCAGAAACATGGAATCGTAACCTACGGTAAATCTCTTTTTGATGCCTTTAACAATTTAGAGAGGCTTGAATTTGAAATAAAAATCCGAGCCCTTAAGAACCTCTTTAAATTCCAGCACTAAAATAACAGGGACTCACTATACAAACTATGTAGGGTTTGATAATGTATCCCCCTCTTCAACGACTAAATAAAAGTGTTCGGAATAAATCTGGTCCTCAGTTGAGTTCCGGATCATCAGGAATATACACGGTTTACCTATCGTATGAGCTTGTCTGAAAATGTAGCTCCATCCTCCCCCACGCACGTAGTGCGTGGGGGAGGAGACAGGTGGGGGAATTCTTTGAACACGCTTACTATCGTATTTAAAAGTCATGAGAATCTTTGCAAAATTACTTAATTTGTATCGATTCAGGGATTAAAACTGCGCTCGATGGGTTCACATCTCATACCAATATTTTCCAATTTGGAACAAATTGAGAAATTCAGGGTCTAACTATTCGTTCTCAAACAAGGAGGTGATCATGCATCTGTTAGTGGTACTCGCCCTGCTGGGTAGCATGTGGTACAAGACGTACGATGTCGATATACCGGGGCATACGGGTAGAATCGCGGTTCGGATGTATGTTCCAACTGTCCCAAGGTATATTGACGGCTCGCCCGTGGTTGTCGCTGTTCAGGGAGGTTTTTCTTCCTCAGGATTCCAAAATCCTTTAGACCTTTACCACACATTCGGAATAACTTTCATAACCTTCCTCTTCCCGGGCGGGATTGACCCTTCAAGTGGTAGAACCTCGGATGGAACTTACGACGCAAGAGGACCCAACTGTCTTGTCGCCCTTTACGATGTGTTGAGATTTGCCCATGGAGACCTTTCAGATACAGGTGGCCGTAAGATAACTGACATAGCAGAATTTCCTGTTGATACTTCAGTTGTCGGCATGGTAGCTTTCTCCAATGGAGGTAATCTAACGGTGAATGTGCTCGATTTCTGGAGCGATTCCCTTGGCTTTGTTGATTATTTAGTAAACTGGGAGAGTCCCACGTCGAGCCAGATTATTCTCTCCGAGCTTGGAGGAAGGGATTGCGATTCCGCCCGGGATGGAAACGGTAACGGTTTTTTCAATGACGATCGAGTTAATCCCTACTATTCAGCCTATGGAGACACATCATGCACAGTTGATTATTCCCGATTAAGGTATGACCCATCTTTTCCGCCAGATTCTGCCGTTTTTCTTGATGGAAACGGCAACGATTCCCTTGATTTGATTCATACCCCATGCATGTGGGAAGACATAAACAACAATGGAGTCATTGACTACGGCGAAGATTTCAGATTATCGAGGTTTCATTACCCTGGTATGGGCAAATGGTTTTATTCACGCGAGGCAACCTATGCTCTTGCATCAATCCTGCCGTCCTGGCCCTCTATTATCGCAACTCCTGTTGAGGCAGACACATTCTGGTGGTGGAGAGAAGCGGTTATGCATTTTGACAATGCTGCATCCAGAGTTCCCGGAATTAAAGTTATGCTTATTTTCAGTGAAGATGACCACGTGCAGGCAACACTTGATAAGGCCCATATTCACCAGGCATACAATGGGTGGAGTCGCAATGGAATCTGGGTGCGTCTAAATCCCGATGAGGAATACACCCGCAATGTTCATCTCCCTGGTCCTCCTGGTGGCCCTGATAATCCTGCCAACTCAGCCCCGGCAAACTGGAACCTTATAAATTCCTGGGCCGTCCCTGAAGTTTATAACAGTCTGGCCTTTGCCGCAGCCGGCGTGGCTGAGATGTGCGACCGTGTAAAATTCAACGTATGGGCCAATGACCTTTCGAGTGTTCTTGCGCCTGCAAAACCTGTTTTAAACTTTAACTTCGGCGTGCACATCGAAGAAGTTCCAAAGTATTTTAAAGGCTTTTACCTTAATGAATACGCTGATAGGTATGAAGTTTTTGCGGAGACCCTTCAAAATCACAGTGCTGTCCTTGCCAACCAGTTTGACTGGGTACTTATCGAGGCCCTCGAGCACTATAGACCGGGTTTTCTCGCAAATCTTGAGGCAATGGGGCACGAGGTTACACCACACGCGCATGAAACTGTTTATTCTCTGAGAGAGGTTAAAATTCTCTTAGACGAGGCCGGAGTTTCAAATCCCAATGATGGAAACGGGCATTTTATGGCATCATACTGGACCGATTACCTCGCACGTCACGTGGGCACACCTCACGCAAGTTACAATAAGCTTGTTTACACGTCCCAGAGTATGACCAACAGGCTTGTTCCCTGGAGACCTTACGTGGACACTCTTTCAAGAAGATGGCTCACCCACGATTCCACCGGGCCTCTTGTTTTTGTCTGTAACTACGGTATTCCAGGGGATATCATCCATCACGATTTGCTTACGACCGGATTACTTCTTACTGCATCAAAGGCAAACGCTGATCGAATTAATTCACGAAGTTGTTTTATTCACCACATCCAGGATAAAGATTCTATCCCTGCACTCACCGATAGTGCGAGCGTGGCATTGAGCATTATTGACTCTCTTGTAGCACGTGGAGTAATTCAGTGGGCCACCATGGACGATATTTACAATCAGTATTTATCATGGGAATCCTCGCATCCGGGTGTAAATCCACTCACAGACACGTTCACAGTAACACTTCCAGATACCACCCATTACACCATACCGCCAGGATGGACCTATTTCACAGAATGGAGCGATACTACTGCCGGGATTCCAGTATTGCCCAACAATGTAATAACAAGCCTTGCTTTAGATAGGGATGGGAAATTATGGGTTGGCACACTCGGAGGATTGGCAATATTTGACAGGCATGTGTGGAGATGGATTACGCCTGATCATTCTACGTTTCCTGCGTGGTATGTAAAAACGATAACGCCCCAGGATTCTGTTGTGTGGGTGGGGACAGACTACGCAGGCCTTGTGAAAATGACCTTGAATGGCCATGTGATACGGGTTTACGATACAACTGGTGGCACACTCCCATCTGTGGGAATTCATGCAATTTTCGTAGCCCATGATTCGTCTCTCTGGGTTGGAATGTTTCACGGTGGTGTGGCCGTGCTCCGCCACGGCACATGGAGCTACTATACTACAGCAGATGGACTCCCTGATGACGATGTATTTTCTATAACTGAGTTGAATGACACGATTTATGTGGGAACAAGCGGAGGTGGAGTTGCCTATTTTGATGGTGCAAGTTTTCATTCGCTACCGACCATAGGAAGAGGCGGAATTGGTGGTAACTACGTCCATGCTTTGACCGTGCACAATGGAAGGCTTTACGCTGGAACTTACGGATATGGCGTGGCTGAATGGAATGGCTCCTGGAATTTAATCGGTCCTGATACCACGTCCATGAATCCCCTTGGAGCAATTTATCCCCACGGTATTAAATTTGTTGGAGATACACTTTTTGCAGCAACGTATAACGGGGCAATATGGAAATTGCCACCTTCCGGTCCGTCTGATATGTTTTACATCCCTGCAAATGGCAATGCCACTGAAAATCCTTACACATTCGTGTTTGACTCGGTGAGGAACATTCTATGGGTTGGAACACTCAGAGGTGTTAAAGCCTTTAGCCCTTCGATATCTGTAGAGGAAAACAGCATAATCTCAGAGCCGGAACTTATTGTGACGTATAAAGGGATAAGAACTTACCTGCCGCAGACAGCAGATGCAATGATCGAGATTTTTGATATCTCAGGGCGCAGGGTATGGAATGAAAGGATAAAAGGAGAAGGCTGGCATACGTTATCCATCCCTCAGAGTTTGAGTGCAGGTGTATATCTGGTGAGAATGAGAGCCGGGAGGGTTAAGGCAACCGGTAAATTTGTTAAGGTAAAATAGTGTTTTGTGAGGGGGATTTGGGGACGTTGAGGGGGCGGCAGCGCGAAGCGCTGCCGCCCCTGACTTTTATTCGGAATAATCGCGTGTATTGGAATGATCTAATTTTGTTAAGCCGGGATTTTTACGGATAGAAGGTGGTGGAAGTCCTTTCAAAATCAATCGGTATTGAATTTCAAGCTATCCTCACGAGCATGCTCCCACAATCATGAGCCTGTTCGAAAATTCCCCCCTCCTATCCTCCCCCCACGCACAAAGTGCGTGGGGGGAGGAATAAGGTGGGGGGCAAATTTTTCATTGAAAATCAAAGGTTTTGAAATTTTTCGAACAGGCTTCACAATCATTGACATTGCCAGAGAGGAACTTTAGAATTGTTCAAAATTAAAAAGGCATAAAAAGGAGGTAAATGATGGACCCAAAAATCAATGATGCTTTGAATGGACAGATTAAGGAGGAATTTTACTCATCGTATCTGTACCTATCCATGGCTGCTTATCTTGAGAGTCTTGGACTCAAAGGATTTGCACGCTGGATGGAGATGCAGGCCAAAGAAGAGCTCGAACACGCGATGAAGATATACAAGTTTGTTGTGGACAGAGGTGGTAGAGTAAGACTTTTTGATATTCAGCAGCCACCGGTAGAATGGGAATCTCCACTTAAGGTCTTCGAAGAGGCCTTGAAGCACGAACAGTATATCACATCAAAAATAAACGGTCTGATGAGTCTTGCAAGGGAAGCAGGTGACTATGCAACTGAAATATTCCTGCAGTGGTTTGTTACCGAGCAGATTGAGGAAGAGGCGAGTGTGGGAGAAGTTGTTGAAAAGCTGACGCTTGTGAAGGATTCACCCAATGGACTCTTTATGATTGATAGAGAGCTTGGAATGAGGCAGTAAAAATTAGGGGGCGTACCCGCGCGTTTGCGCGGGTACGCCCCTCTTTATTTCCAAAAATTTTTCTTAAAGCACAGATTTTGCTTTCATCTCAATCTTTTCGGCAATCCTCGCCGCAATCTTTCTGAATGCCTTTGAAGCCTCACTTTCAGGATCGTAGGCTGTTACAGGTACTCCAGTATCACCGGACTTAACAATCAGCGGCTCTATTGGAATTTCACCAAGTAATTCTACTCCCATCTCTTTCTTGAGCTCTTCACCGCCGCCTTCTCCAAATATTCTTGAAACGTGACCACATTTTGGACACCTGAAATAGCTCATGTTTTCTACAACACCGACGACATCCACAGACATTTTCTGGAACATACGAATCGCCTTCCTCACATCCGCAAGCGCCACTTCCTGAGGAGTTGTAACCACTACGGCACCTGATAGATTAACAAGCTGAATTGCACTGATCTGTGGGTCACCTGTGCCAGGTGGGAAGTCCACTACGAGGAAATCAAGGTCTCCCCAGTCAGCATCAAAGAAAAACTGCTGGTAAGCTTTGTGGACAAGTGGACCTCTCCATATTATTGGCGTGTCCTCTTCTATCATTAGTCCAATAGAAAGAACCTTAACGCCGTATCTTTCCACAGGCAGCATTTTATCATTTTCCACTCTTGGAATCATCCCTTCAAGACCAAACATCTTGGGGATTGATGGACCGTAGATATCACCGTCAAAAAGTCCAACCTTGTAACCGAGCTGTTTTAAAGAAATTGCCACGTTGGCCGCTACCGTGGACTTTCCAACACCACCCTTCCCACTTCCAATCGCGAAGATGTGCTTTACACCAAGGATTTTTCCTTTACCGGATTCGTCAGTGAGTCTGAGTTTCGGGGGCTCTATCTTCTTTTTCCCCTCTATCTGGATTGAAACGATATCAATTCCATCTATCTGAAGAAGGGCATGACGCGCTGCCTTTCTAAGCTCGTCAGCGTTTGCCCCCATGGGAACACTGAGAACAAAGGTAACTTTATTACCTTCAATGGCAACATCTTTCACCAGTCCTAAAGAAACTATATCCTTACCCGTTGTGGGCTCGATAACTTCTTTCAGTTTTTCAAAAACCTGATCCATTTTTCCCATACTTTTCAACCTCCGAATGAATTGGGGATAAGGATAAAATAATCTACTAAAACGGTCAACTATTTGTGGAGCTCGTTCGAAATTCCCTCCTCCTATCCTCCCGCCACGCACTTTGTGCGTGGCGGGAGGAACAAGGTGGGGGTAAATTTTTCCTCAAAAATCAAATAATTTGAGACTCAACTTTGACAGTTTTGGGGCAAATTTTGGTATTTCATCTCCCGAAATCCGCATTATTCCTTAATTCATTATCCCCATTCTTACTCTAATGTTGTGCTACGTGTTTGGGATTTCATCCTTGATTTATCCCTATACATACACTATAATCATCATGCTATGTTCGTTAGAACCAAAACCTTCAAAAATAAAAATGGTACAACAAGAACTTACCTCTACATCGTCGATGGCAAACGTGTTAATGGGAAAGTGCGTCAAAGAATTGTTGCTAACTTGGGTCGGCTGGAAAAAATCCAGGAGGGTGACCTGGACAAGATTATAGAAGGACTAATAAAGTTTTCAAAGAGGCAGTGGATAGAAGCACAAGCACGTTCAGTGGAGGCGAAGTGGGCGAAGGAGTGGGGGCCAGTTTTGATATTCAGGAGATTATGGGAGGAGTTGAAGCTGGGAGAGATATTCAAGGGGTTACTGGGGAATAGGAAGATAGACATAGAGGAGGCGGTATTTGCGATGGTGATGAACAGGTTGAGTGATCCTGCTTCAAAGGTTGGGGTGAATAGATGGAAGGATACGGTGTACAGGGAGGAATTCAAGAGGTTGAGGTTAAATCATTTTTACAGAGCATTGGATTTTTTGGCGGAGAAAAAGGAGGAGATAGAGAGGGGGATATACGAGAGGATGAGGGATTTGTTCAATTTGGAGTTGGATTTGGGACAGTTGTCAAGAATTTTGTGTAAGCCATCATTTTACTCCTCCTCATAGACTTCTCTAAACATCCTGTGCAACTCTGGTAATACACCCTTAAACCTCGGCTCCGGCTTACTCCATGCACCTTCTTCTAATCCCCGTAAAAACATCCACCACTTCGCTTCCAATATCTTCTTACTCTGAAAATATCCTCCACTGTTCCTCCTTATCCTCTCTAATTCCTTATGTAAATTCTCCGACGCATTCGTCGTCTTTAC
>JALXCE010000267.1 GCA_026991055.1 Caldifarciminota bacterium
GTATAATTTTTGTTGTTATCAGACATAGAAGTGACCTCCTTTAAGAGTTTTATAATCATCCACGTGGAGAGTTGCGCTGTAAACATATATCAGGACGGGACAGAGGGGGCATTCCTCTCCCCGCAAGTATTTACGCGGGGAGAGGAATCTTTGCGTTTGGAAATATTCGAACACACTCTATTGTCATTGTAACTTATACTCTGATGTGTTAAAATTCTTTACATGAGTGTGGTCAAGGCAAGGGCATTTAGAAAAGTTTTTATCTCCCCCGAGGAATTAGAGGAGAGGAAATCCCAGAACGCGAATCTAATCAGCATTATCGAGACCCTTTTCAACGAGTTTAACGTGCGGGAAAACCCATTTACCGTTTCATTCACTGATATTGACCGTGTGGTGCTCCTTTTGACAGGTAAAAAGCGAGACCCGTTCCTTGAAGAGGGGCTGGTTCTAAAAGAAGAATTTGTCGGTAAAACCGCCATAAATCAGTCCATGAAGTTGGGACACACTGTAGTTTTGAGAGGCGAAGAGCACACGTTACACGCGCTAAAGGACTGGTACTGTGCCGCTGCACCCATCAGAGACCTGAAAGGCAAAATAATTGGCAGCATTGGCATTTCCACCACCGAGGAAAATTTCCCGGATTATGCTCACGGTATTGTATCTTCACTTGCGAGGGCAATTGAAAATGAAAATAACCTGAGAATTGCCCTTGAAGAGGTTGAGGTTTCCCGAAAATACCTCGAAATCATAAGCGAGGCTTCAAAAGATGGCGTTTTATGTCTCGATGCCAATGGAAAAATTCTCTATATCAACGAAGCCGGGACGCGCATCCTGAAAATTGATCGCGAAAAGGCCATCGGAAGGCATGTTACAGACATCGTTGATTTCACACCCGTGATCCTCAACGTGTTTAAGACCCACAAAGGCTATGTGGATAAGGAATTCATCATTGAGAGTCCGTCACGAGGGCTTCTTCATTTTATCAAAACTGCTGTGGTTGTAAGGGATAAGGACGGCAACTTTTCAGGAGTGGTGGACTTTTTCAGAGAGATTAACCGGGTCAGAAACTTTGTTACCTCATACATTGGTGCCGAGGCTAAGTTCACATTTGACGACATTATTGGTGAGAATCCAAGGATAAAAGAGGCTATTAAAATTGCGAAAATTGCAGCGCGTTCCAATTCCTCTGTTCTGATCACCGGTGAAACGGGCACAGGAAAAGAGATGTTTGCCCAGGCCATACATTTCGAAAGTGATCGCTCAAACGGGCCATTTGTAGCCATAAACTGTGGCGCTATTCCGCGTGACCTTGCAGAGAGTGAGTTCTTTGGCTATGAGCCCGGGGCATTCACCGGTGCATCAAAGAAAGGGAGACCCGGAAAATTTGAGCTTGCAGATGGTGGAACTCTATTTCTTGACGAGATTGAGGAGCTTCCTCTTTCACTTCAGGCAAAACTTTTGCGAACCCTCCAGGACAAAGTGGTTACCCGTGTTGGAGGCACAAAATCCCTGAAGGTGGATGTAAGAATCATTACTGCATCCAATCGCGACCTTGTGGACCTTGTTAATCGCGGTGATTTCCGAAAAGACCTATATTACAGGCTGAATATCATTCACATCGAAATTCCACCTTTGAGGGAACGTAAGGACGATATTCCACTTCTTGTCTCGCATTTTATCCACAAGTACAACGTATCGCTGGGTAAGAATATCAAAAAGGCTGATAAGTCATTCTTGAAGCCACTGATGCAATATGATTTCCCTGGAAATGTCAGGGAGTTGGAGAACATAGTGGAGCGGGCTGTGAATATTGCCGAGACATGGGTTTTAACTGCTGAGCATCTGCCTCCGTATGTTTTGAATACCCATTCTCGAAATGAGCCGGTGAAGACCTTTGATGAGATCAGAAAAGAGCTCCTCGAGGAGACATTAAAGAGCACCAATTTCAATATATCAGAGACTGCGAGGAGACTCCATATCTCTCGCCCCACAGTTTACAAACTCCTCAAAAAGTATGGGTTGAAGAAATAGGATTCGAGGTCTGTTTGATAATCCCATCTTGGTGGGTTTTTATGGAGTTTTGATCAGGGGAAGTGTCTACCCACACGGCTTTAACTGGAATGCAAAGACTTACTTTTTGGGAATATTGAATAAGGGATTAGTGGGCGCCGCGCGAAGCGCGGCGCCCACCTAAATCCTAACCCCGGATTTTCCATAATAAATCCTGCTCCACGCACAAAGTACGCAGAGCATTTTAGCGGGATTATGATAATTTTATGCCAATACAGGTTAAGCCTTAAATTTTCAGATGAGGGTGTAAATGCCCACAGGCTTTGCTCATAGGGAAGGGCGTTTTTTTGAGATTGCAGGGAGAATTGAAGTGAGGAACACATCTGAAGAATTTTTCGGTCAAAATCCACAAATCTCCCTCTCCCGCTTTGCGGGAGAGGGCAGGGGTGAGGGTGTCAAGTTTTGGAATAACCTGCTTCACATAAAAAATATTTCCTCCCCCCGCATAAATTTGTTTGCGGGGGGGAGGATGAAAGGAGAGGGGCCACATCAGAAATTCTTTATCAAAAATCCGTCTCCACCTTGTGCGTGAAAGGTTGTGGTGAGGATTTGCGTTTTGATTCCTCAAATTTTTGAGCGAAAAAGCCTATCCTATTGTGCTTCTCCGCCTGCGCAGCAGGCGGAGAAGGGATATCGATCTGTAAATTTACAACAAGTAAGGAAAGGCAAAAAACTTATATGTATCTATTATACAAACCCCAATCATGGAGGTATGAATTGAGCGTGTTCGAAAAACTAAATTTTAGCTGTCACTCTTACAAATAGACCCTCGTAACCTTAGCGATAATCGCAGAATAATCGGTAAATTTCCCCTCCTTCCCGAGGGAAGGAGGGGTTAGGGGAGAATGGGGTGAGATTAACACTCAACGATATTCCTGAACATGCTTGGATACTTTTGTTCAACTATTTTTTCCATTCCACCCCAACCCTCCCTTCCATAGGAAGGGAGGGTTTTTCGAAACATATTTTGCCCAAACTGGAATATCTTGAAGCACCCAGTTTTCGCCATAGTCCTTCTTCTCATTCCGCAAAAAGGATAAACAAGGACAACATCTTCGAACTCACTCCATTACCTTTAACTTTATCAGTTCACAACCACTGCCTTAAACCTCTCTACACCCCGCGTTTTCCTCACCTCTATGAAATACACTCCTGACCCCAGGGAGAAGTGCAGATGATTTTGCCCTCGAATCGTACTGATTTTCTTTTCCAGTATCTTCCTTCCATCAACTCTGAAAATCGTGACCCTTACTTTCTCTCCATGAGTTCTAATGTCAAAGTTCAAGCCGTGTGTACTCAAAATCCCCGGAATCTCATTTGCCCCTATCTTCTCACGAATAGGTGACTCCACAATTCCGGTCATAGGTGAGCTTCCATAGAGTTTCGTTACCACAGAGTCGTGCCTTATGATGTAGTGTCCACCGTTGTCAACGACAAAGCCGTCCACCATCCACAAATATAGGGGTCCGTGGTAATTACTATCAAACCATTTCTCATGAATCACCTCACCTGTATTTCCATCAAGTTCAGCGTAAAATCTGCTACTGAACAAAACGACTTTTCCTGAATTGCGGTCAAATTTGACTAAAGCTTTGCTGTAATATCTCTCGGAATCAACGAGGGTGGACCAGAGAGTGTTTCCATTGGAGGCTATTTTATAGACGAAAAGGGAATCGTAATTTATCCCCGCTGCAAAATAGTTTCCATCGGGACCTACGTCTATACTCACTATCCCGTAGTTTGTGCCACCAAATTCATTTATCCACATAGCATTGCCGCTGGTAGGGTTAATTTTCAATAGAAGAAACCTTCTCCCCGTGCCATCGTTTGCCCAACCTCCAATTACTACATACCCACTACTATCCAGAGCAATTGACATTACTTCCACATGTTGAGCTAAGTAGTTACGATTGACCCATAAAGTGTCCCCATTCTCATGGCTAATTCGCGCAACCGTAGGCCCTCTGTCACCGTTTGAATACACACTGTTCCCGGCCACAACAAAATCTCCGTCCGGAAGTGTCACAATTTTTTCAAAGCTCCCACGTGACAGAGTGTAGTACCATGTGCTCACGCAACCGTTGTTAT
>JALXCE010000268.1 GCA_026991055.1 Caldifarciminota bacterium
GTAAATATGGCCTGGAGAGCGGGAATAAAGCGCTATGAGAGTGTAGGAACGTGAGGAGGACTTTCTATTACCATTTTCTGATTGATGTGCCCATCAAAAATTGTGAATTTGTACACCTCACACAAAGTTATACTGACACCCTTTATTGTTTCGAACTGTTTACCAGATCGCGGCATTTTGCATATACTTAAGATTATGAAAGTGTTTATCTCGATTGATATGGAAGGAATTTCCGGGGTTGCGAGCTGGCGCGAGCGCCAGGAAGTTTATTCAAAGCGCATGGAAGCAGATTTACTGGCCGCTATACACGGTGCGTTCGATGGTGGAGCCAAAGAGATAGTGGTTGCAGATTCACATTCAACAGGAATGAACATAAATCCTGAGGTTTTGCCCAAAAATGTCCAGCTCGTCAGGGGTTATCCGCGTGTCTACTACATGATGCAGGGATTAACGAGTGACTTTGACGTTGTCTTCTTCATAGGCTATCATGCACCTGCGGGGTTCATTCATGGACAAATGGACCATACCTTTTCGTCTTACACCATTTATGAGGTTCGGGTTAATGGCGAAGTTTTTGGAGAAGCTGAGCTAAACGCCCTCTATGCGAGCTACCTTGGTGTGCCTGTTGGACTTATTACCGGAGATCGTGCCCTTTTTGAATTCTCCCGTCCTAAATTTCCCGATTCTGTAGAATTTGTCGTAACCAAAGAGGGTTTATCGAGGTACGCGGCAAAACTCTATCCCCTTGAGCAGGTAAGAAAAGAAATAAGGGATAAAGCAAAGACCGCCGTAATGAAGAAACACGAGCTTTTCAGCAGGTCACCAGATCAAGATGGAAAGTACGAGGTTGAGATAGATGTAATTGATACGTTGAAAGCGGATTTTATCGCAATAATGCCTGGGATTGAGAGAGTTTCAGGTAGGACGCTCAGATACTATGCCAAAAATCCTGCGGAGGTTCTACGGGTGGTGCATTCGGCAGCGATCATGGGAGCTTATACGAGATTTTTGGTGAATTCGTAGGAAAAGAGGGGGCTCGGGCCGAAGGCCCGAGCCCCCCTCAAAAAATCATTTAATCACCGCGGCCTAAAATCCGCGTCCTCTCTTATTTCCTCCTCAAATAAATGTCAATTCCTTCTGCTGCGTGACGGCCATCTGCTATTGCACTGATAATATCGGCCCTCGGATTAACTATATCGCCACCGGCAAAGACTCCGGGAATGCTCGTCATCTGGTGGTCGTCCACGATTATGTGGTTACCCCATTTATCCAGCTCTAATTTCTCGAGCCAGCTCTCGGGCAGGAAGGAAAGGTCTGGCTTCTGACCAATTGCCAGGATGAGGTTGTCTGCCTCAAGGAAGAAGACCTCATCCATCTTTGGCACAGGCTTTGGTCTCTTGCCAGGTCCCTGATCCACCATTTCGGTCTTAACGTATTTAATTCCGACCATCTTACCATTCTCAGTCACAACCTCGATGGGCAGGGTCTGAGGCATGAAGATCACGCCCTCGTCCATGGCCTCATGCTTCTCCTCATCGGAAGCCGGCATGTCCACAATTCTACGCCTGTAAGAAATATAAACTTCCTCAGCGCCGAGCCTGAACGGAGTGCGTGAAGCGTCCATTGCGACATCTCCACCACCCACTACAACAATGCGTTTTCCGATCTTCGGTGGATTGCCGAGGTTCACGGCACGGAGAAAATCAATCGCCTCCATCACCCCTTCAGCGTCTTCGCCCGGAATATTCATCTTGCTTCCCTTACTGTATCCAACTCCGATGTAAACAGCATCAAATTCCTCAAGTAGCTGGTCAAAGCTAATATCTTTTCCAACTCTCGTATTGTAGCGAATTTCCACATTCTCCTGACTCAGGATAAAGTTTATCTCCTTATCCAGAGTTTTCTGTGGCAACCTGTAGCGCGGGATTCCCACTTTCATCATTCCGCCGGGCACATTGAGTGCCTCAAAGATAGTTACCGAATGCCCTCTTAAAGACAGGTAAAAGGCAGCGGTCAGGCCTCCAGGACCTGCGCCAATTATTGCAACTTTCTTGCCAGTCGGGGCCGCCTTCTTGAGGTTCAGCACCTTTCCGTAATCTGAAACCTGATCAGCTGCGAATCCTTTCTCGAACCTGATCTGGATGGGTTTACCTCTGTTGCCCAGCACACAGGCATTTTCACATCTGTGCGTACAGACTGTTCCACAGATTTCAGGAAGAGGATTATTGATGAAGAATGTATTTACTGCCTTATCGTACTGCTGATTTGCAATTTCTTCAAGGTAATGGGGAATGTACATCTCGGTAGGGCATCCCTGCATACAGATGGCACACCCAAGACACCTGTTGGCCTCAGTGACGGCCATCTCTTCTGTGAATCCAAGGAGCACGTGGTCGAAGGTTCTCTTTCTCTCTTCAGGGTCTTTTTCTGGCATCTCGACACGGTCATAACGCAGGAGCGAGGTCTCGGGTGTGGTAACCCATCCCTTGCCGGTGTAAGGGTACTTTTTGACATCGGGGATGAAGACAAAATCCTCTTTATTGGGTGTTACAAGTGTAAATTTATCTGTGAGCTTCAGGGAGCCTGTGGGACATACATCTACACACTGAGCGCAGAAGCAGCATCTTCCGTAGTCAACCTTTGGACGCAGATTCGTGGAGCCAAACCTTGCCTGGAGTCCCTCTATTTCCACCATCTCGATAGCCTGCACGTTACAGATTCGAGCACAGTTTCCGCAGCCTACGCAGACACTCCAGTCGTTATAATGGAATCCTCTTACCCTGTCCGCTGGCTCCTTTTTATCGTAGGGGAGCCTTATTGTATGGGGCTTCTTTCCAAGATGCTTTAGCGCAGATAATGGATTAACAAGGTCTTTAAATTCAATAGCCATTTTCTCACCTCACCTGTCTATGTCTGGTGGACATACGTCCAGTGAAAACATTATTGCCGAAACATCCGCCACTCTTGCGCCCTTTAGCATGTGTTCAAGCACCTTTATACCATGAGTCATTGAAGGACCTCTAACGTGCACGCGATAGGGCTTTATTCCACCGTCTGAAACCATGTAATAGCCGAATTCACCTTTGGATGATTCCACTCGGACAAATACATCGCCTGCAGGAATTCTCCACGTAAAGGGATTGGGTGGCTTGATCATTACCGGTCCTTCGGGCATCATCTCGAGCACCTGCCTGATAATTTTGATACTTTCAAGAATTTCATCGCGACGAACCAGTGCCCTTGCATACATATCTCCATCGGTATAGACAGGGATGTTAAAATCGAGCTGGTCATAGACCAGATATGGGTCATCTCGCCTGATATCGTATTTCACGCCACTTGCCCTGAGATTGGGCCCCGTAACACCGTGATCAATTGCCCAATCCTTATCGAGAACCGCAACGCCAATGGTTCTCTTTTTAAACACCGCGTTGTCAAAAATCAATCTGTCGTAGTCTGGCATTCTTCTTTCGAGATAATCAAGAGTCTCAAGGAGTCTCTCTTTGAAACCCTGTGGCAGGTCGCGCCTAACACCACCGGGCTGGGTATAAATGTGATAAACGCGTGCACCTGTTAATTCCTCAAACCTATCAAGGATGTAATCCCTGTCGCCCACACCCCACTGCCCAACGGTGTAGAGACCGAGCGCGCCGGAGATTCCACCAAGATAAAAGAGATGCGCCTGAATCCTGGACATCTCTAATACCATGGTTCTGATCCACTTCGCGCGAGGGGGTGCCTCAAAACCACCGAGCTCCTCTGCTCCCATTGCATAAAGCACCTCGTTGGGGTCTGGATCAGGCACGCAAATTCGGCAAACCATGGGAACATTCTGTAGCCATCTTCTGACTTCCATCAATTTTTCGAATCCACGATGGAGGTATCCGGGATGTGCCTCGGCCTCAATTATGGTATCGCCAACAGCCTTGAGATAAACGCTGAAGTTACCGGAAATTCCAGGGTGCTGGGGGCCTATAAAGTATTCGAAAAACCTTTCCTCTACTTTCGCTGTCATCACTTACCTCCTCTGAACTTCTGTGGGGTCTTGGTAAAGAGTTCTTTCTCGATGTCTTTCTGGCCGTAGAAAATCTCGGAGAATCTACGCGTGTCGAAGTCTTTCCTCATTGGTGGTGGTCC
>JALXCE010000269.1 GCA_026991055.1 Caldifarciminota bacterium
AAGGTCTTTCTCCGAAGTGACGGCAGGTTTACATATTGCAGTCTTTTTACCAACGAGTTCTTTGGGGTCAAATCCCATTATGTCCTTTACAGCAGGATTTGCAAACAGTATGTTACTATCTTTATCTGTAATGATGATCATTTCCTTACTGTGTTCAAAAGCCCTAATGAGAAGTCGCTCAAATTCAATTCTGGTTATCATATCAAATGCAAACGAAAGATCGTCTCTTATTTCTTTGAGAAGTCGCTCCTCCTCTGGATCATTTATCACAAGTGGCTTATCCGAGTAGATACCAATTACTGCCTTGATATTGCCGTTATCTTTGATAGGGATGTACGCGGCGGACTTGTATTCAAGTTTGAGAAGCGTTTTAACCCATGGCTCATCTTCATTCTCAACATTTTCAATGACAAATATTTCCCCTTTCCTCAACTTTTCTCCGGGCATTGTGTCCAGTGAAGAAAGGAGAGAAGAGAGAACCTTTTCACTTTCCTTAATGTATTCAGCCGGGCCTTCACAGGCCACTGGATTGAGCCTGCCGTCTTTGTAAACTCCAGCCCAGGCAAATTTAAATCCTCCTTCCTCCACAAAAACCTTACAGGCTTTTTTGAGGAGTTCCTCACGATTTTCTGCAACAATGATAAGACGATTTATCCTTGAAAGGGTGCGGTAAAGCCTGTTTATGAGATTTATTCGCTCCTGCTGAGAATAAATCTTTTTAAGGAGGGACTTCATAATGAAATCGTACGCAACAAATATCACAAGGAGGGTGACTACAACGAAAACTATAAAGAAAATGGTGATGTTGTGGAATATTTTGATCAAGTGGTGACTTCTGATGATTTCAAAAAAAGTGACACTAAGAGCTACGAATATGATGCTCAATAAAACTACAGTTAACCAGAGCTGCCTTTTTATATAATCCATATATCCTCCCCTTTCTTGCCCCGGGGTACATCATAATTGCTATTGTAAAGACCCCCTGCTTTTTAGTCAAATAACGATGAGTGTGTTCGAAAATTCCCCCCTCCTAACCTCCCCCCACGCACAAAGTGCGTGGGGGGAGGAAATAGGTGGGGGGCAATTTTTCAACAAAAATCAAAGGTTCTTCGAACACACTCCCTGCTCTTGACGGATAATTGGAGCGTCCATAAGATAAAGCCATGAGTGAACGCATAACTTGGAAGGTTCTCCCCGCAAGGAATAAAAAGAAGCTCGTTATCTTCCTTTCAACCGTTATTGGTTTTTCAATACTTGTCCTATTCGTTGCGGGGATATATTGGGCCCTTTTCTCTCTTCTTGTGCTACTTGGCTCGCTATTCCAGTTCTACACCTACACCGAGTACACACTTGACGATGAAGGGGTTACCATCAAAAGACCACTTTACACAGTCAAAAAACCGTGGAGCGAGTTTAAGCGTGTGGTAGAGACACAGACTGGCATATTCCTTTCACCCTTTTCGTTTCCATCAAGGCTTGATAGTTTTAGAGGGGTGCATTTATTAATAGAAAATGAGGACCGCGAAAAAATCCTCGAATTTATAAAGGGGAAAATCTACAATGGCAGTGAAAGAGAGAATCGAGAAACTGAAAGAACAAATTAACAAAGCACTCGCACGGGCGGGGCGTGAGAATGAGTCCATTACCATTGTCGGTGTTACAAAGGGCATTGATATTCCACGCATTATTGAGGGAATTGAGAATGGTATAAACATTCTTGGCGAGAACAGGGTGCAGGAGGCACGTGAAAAAATTCCACAGATAACACTTCCCTGCCAGTGGCATCTTATTGGCCACCTTCAGAAAAATAAGGTCAAATATGCAGTTAAGCTCTTTAAAATGATCCAGTCGGTAGATAACGAAGAACTCGCAGAATTAATCAACAAAAGGACACCGGAAAGGATGGATATCCTGATAGAAATTAACACTTCTGGTGAACCTCAAAAGTATGGGGTTAGTCCGGATGAAGCAGGGAAACTGGTGGAAAGTATTTTAAATCTTCCAAATCTCAGACTTCTGGGGCTGATGACCGTTGGCCCTTATCCGGTTGATGAAAAGAAATCAAGAAAGGCCTTTGCACTTTTGAGAGAAACAAGGGACAGGCTGGAGAAAGAGTTCGGAATCTCGTTGCCAATACTCTCCATGGGCATGACAGAGGACTTCGAATACGCTATACTTGAAGGCGCCAATATGCTGAGAATAGGGCGCGGCATCTACGGCGAAAGAAATTACTGATAGGAGGTAGAAAATGTTTATATTCTCCAACTTTTTAATAGCTCTGGCAAAGGTAATTGATATTATTCTCAATCTTTACATGTGGGTCATTATCATCTGGGCACTTTTATCGTGGGTTAATCCCGATCCTTTCAATCCCATTGTGAGATTTTTGCGCGGAATTACAGAACCCTTTTTGAGGTGGATAAGAAGAACTCTCAGGATCGGTTATTTTGGCGGGATAGATATTTCTCCAATTATTGCCATTCTTATCATATACTTTCTCAGGTATTTTATTGTAAACAGCCTGATTGAGCTGGCTGTAAGGATGAGGTGAATCATGAAATTATCACCGCTGGAGATAAAAAAACAGGAGTTTAAGACAAAAATGAGGGGGTATGACCCTCAGGAAGTGAGGGCCTTTCTGGAGATGGTTTCAAGGGATATGGAGGACACCGAGCGGGAGATTCGGGAGCTTTACGAAAAGATGGAGGAAATGCAGAAGCTACTCGACCATTACAAAGAGATGGAGGAAACCATAAAATCCGCTATGATGACTGCCCAGAAAGCGGCAGAAGATATGAAAGAGAATGCCCAGAGAGAGGCAGAGCTTATTGTAGAAAAGGCACGTGTTCAGGCTCAAGAAATATTAAATGAGGCACACAATCAGCATAGAGAGATTCTCGAATCTCTGGAGGAGACTAAAAGACGTCTCGAGAATGATATTTCTGTCCTTGAAAGGAAAAGACGTGCCATACTCGAGGACCTTTACAACACTCTAAACCTCCATCTGAGCCTTGTAAAAGAAGAGTTTGAAAAAAGCAAGGAATACTTGAGAGAAAAGGAGGAGCAAGATGTCGGACCTGAAGAAGAAGATACTGGAGGCAGTGAACTTCCTGAAACAGGAGATCAATGATACTCCGGAAATAGGCATTATCCTTGGCTCCGGACTCGGCGGTCTTGCCGATGAAATTGAAAAGATAAAGGAGATTAAATACTGGGATATCCCTAATTTCCCAGTCTCCACGGTAAAAGGACACGAGGGAAAGTTGATTTTTGGGAAACTCTCAGGTAAGAAGGTGCTCGCCATGCAGGGCAGGTTTCATTACTATGAGGGCTATTCCATGCAAGAGGTTACATTTCCGGTGAGAGTAATGAAATTCCTGGGTGTCGATACCCTTATCGTCTCCAACGCATCTGGTGGTGTAAACCCGAGATTCGAACCAGGTGACATAATGCTTATCTGGGACCACATAAACCTTATGCCTGAAAACCCCCTGAGAGGTAAAAATGACGAAACCCTTGGGCCAAGATTTCCTTCGATGCACAACGCGTATGACAAAGACCTTATCAAACTCACTGAAGAGGTAGCATTTGAGCATGGAATTAAGGTAGTTCGAGGGGTATATGTGGCTCTACAGGGGCCAAACCTCGAGACCCCTTCTGAATACAATATGGTCAGGGTCATTGGTGGCGACGCGGTTGGTATGTCCACCGTACCGGAAGTTATAGTCGCTAACCACATGGGCATGAAGGTGCTGGGTGTTTCGGTTATCACCAACGTTGCAGACCCATACAATCCAAGAATGACCACCCATGAAGAGGTGTTAGAGGTGGCTTCAGCCGCTGAGAAAAAGCTCACCAAACTCATCAAGGGGGTGCTCGAGAGACTTTGAAAAAGCTAATTATTATTTTTGCACTTTTTCTTGGCATTGGTCGGGCTGCATATATTCTGATCCCCATGGATGATGTGCAGAACGACCACCTTCGGGCTTATGGCATAGCCTACAATGTGCTCCGTGAGGGCGTAAAAGTTGACTGGCTTTTGAACTACCGTGGCGGCAGTTTCATGATGAAAGACCTCCCCTCCATAGAAAAGATGTGCGATGTCCTGGGTGTAACCTATG
>JALXCE010000270.1 GCA_026991055.1 Caldifarciminota bacterium
TTACGTGGTTTCACAGATTTTGAAAATTTGATATTGTTGGTCGTATCAAATCCCACCACACTCACCATTATGTTTTTGAGAGGTTTTGAGGGCTCTGTGCCGTTAGTTACTTTTATGATGAGCGTGTTTGTGATGATAGAGAGAGCAACGAGAAAATTCAGCATAACATTTCCTCCCTGATTTAGTGGGATTTATTATTAACTTGCCCGTGCCAATTGTAAAGAGCAGGGGAGTGTGGTCGATGTTTCTGTTGCAGCTCGGAATGAATAGAGTGAGCAGAAAAGTAAGGTTATAAATTGGGTAATTCAAGATTCTCCAAGAAGGACATGATAAGTAGCGAAACTCCCTTCCTTCTCTGAAGGGAGGGTTGGGGTGGAATGGAAAATAGTTGTTTAACAAAAATGGCCAAGCATTTTCAGAAATGTCGTTCCCTTGAATATTCTATAGAGTGTTAGAGTTTCCCATTCTCCCCTGGCGCCTCCTTCCCGAGGGAAGGGGCAGGGGAAATTTGCCGAATGGTATGCGACAATAAATGGGGTTACGAGAATCCTTTGGAAAAGGTGGCAACTTAAACTCAGGATTTTTCGTACAAGCTCACAGAAGGAGATTGTGGTAGAAAATAAGCCTGTTCGAAAAATTTCAAAACCTTTGATTTTTAATGAAAAATTTGCCCCCCACTTTATTCCTCCCCCCACGCACTTTGTGCGTGGGGGGAGGATAGGAGGGGGGAATTTTCGAACGAGCTCGGTAGAAAATTGATAGTCTATGGTTTTGAGATTAAGCTAAATATCCAAAAGGAGTGTTTGATATGAGGATTCCATCTGTTTTAACAATAGCCGGCTCTGACAGTGGTGGGGGAGCTGGCATTCAGGCCGACCTCAAGACATACACCGCTCTTGGGGTCTTTGGCATGAGTGCCATTACTGCGCTTACAGCCCAGAATACCACCGGAGTTTATGGCATTTTTGAAGCCTCACCAGAATTTGTAAAAAAGCAGATTGACGTGATTTTCGAAGACCTGCCTGTGGATGTGGTCAAAACCGGCATGCTCTCCAATGCAGAAATCATAAAAACTGTTGCAGAAACACTCAAGAAATTGAAGGTCGAGAAAATCGTAATTGACCCGGTCATGCGGGCAAAAGGTGGAGACCCTCTACTTGCTCCCGAGGCTACAGAAACACTTATTAAAGAATTTATCCCTATGGCCTACATTCTCACACCAAACGTTCCAGAAGCAGTGGTGCTCTCAGGTATGGAGATTAAAAATATTGACGACATGATAACCGCTGGCAAAAAAATCCAGGAGCTTGGAGCGAAAAATGTTCTCATGAAGGGCGGTCACCTTGATACTGGTAAAGAGGCGATTGATATCCTTCTCACACCAGACGGCATATTTGAATATCGGGCCGAGAGATTTAAAACACCAAATACCCACGGCACAGGCTGCACCTATGCCTCTGCCATTGCAGCTTATCTTGCAAGGTCCTTTGACGTTGTCGAGGCGGTAAAAGAGGCGAAAGTTTTTGTAACGGGTGGGGTGAAATACGGCCTTGAGCACGGAAAGGGTCATGGTCCTGTCAACCACGAATGGCGTGTTCTCGGCCTTAAACCCCCAATGGTGGAGGTGAGAGAGCTGTGAATCTATTGCTTGCACTCATGTTTACAATTGGAGGTCCCATCAAATTTCAGGGATCAAAACTCATTTTCAATCACTCATCTATCAGGGTAAACACCCAGGACGTCATTTTCTCACCGTCAATGAACTTCGTGGCATTTATTCAGAATGGAAACCTATCAGTTTACAACTCTGATGGTAAGCTCGTGAGGAAAATTTTAATTGAGGGAGAAAATCTTCCGAATATTAAGCTAATGGATGATGGAAGCATGTCGGTTTTTTATCCTGCCGTGTACAACCTGATTGTCTATGATAGAGCGGGCAGAACCAGACTCAACTTCAGGCCTCGCGGAAACTACTTCTACTATGAATCATACTCGGACTTTGATCAAAATGGCGAATTTATTGCACTTACTTACAAGAAAGGTAACAGCTCTCATCTCGTGGTATACGAGGATTTCCAGAAAAAGTTCACCAAAATTTTTAAAAATTATCTGCCGGCCAGGGTCTGGGTCAGAGGCTCAAGTATCTTTTTAAGGTTGTACCGGGTAGAGGACAATCATGTGGCCACCGATTTTGTTTTGATGCTCGATTCTGATGGTAAATTAGTGAAAAGATTTGAGATTCCAAAAGTGAACTTGGTTGATAAAAAGGGAAACCTGATTGCCCTCGCTTCTAAAAGGGAAGTTTACATTTTTCAGAGTGGTGAGAAAAGCTCTATTACAGGTATGAAAGAAAATTTGTCTCCCTTCCCGGCCTCCCCCCACGCACGAAGTGCGTGGGGGGAGGAGAAAGGTGGGGGGATTTCCTCTAAAAAATCCGCAAATTCAGGCGTCCGCTTCGCTTTCCCAAAAATTATCTATGATGTGAAAATCCACAAAGGCAGAGTTTACATCATTACAGGCGAGCCAAACCGGAGAAAGATCACCAATCCCGAAATCTATGAAATCTCAGAAAAGCCGACGATGATTTTAAGTTTTGGTGGCACCTTTCTTTACTCTCATTTCTATGAGTCCGGCGGTAAACTTTACTTTTTAACCGAAAAGGGGGATATCCATGAGCTTTAAACTAATTTTAACGATGATTCTTGCATACAACTGGCCCGTTTCCCCTGTTAACCAGCAGCACAATATATCTGGAACCTTTGGTGAATTCCGGCATACATTTTCAATTCACTATCACAATGGTGTTGATATTCCAGCCCCGGAAGGGACACCTGTCTATGCAGTTTTGGGTGGCGAGGTGCTCTGGATGGAGTCGGGATTCAACGGAGGCATAAGGGTTGGAAGATTTGCCTACATCCACGTTGTCCCGAGAAGTGACCTTCAGCTTGGTGACCATGTAAATCAGGGAGAGGTTGTTGGTTATATTAACGAGGGGGCACACGTGCATTTTAAAGACGGTGGCGGCGCTTCATCCTACCCTGTGAGGAATCCACTGATGCCAGATGCCCTGCAGCCCTTTGATGATCCCTGGGGAACCAACGTGTATCGTGTGGCATTCTTTTTCCATTATCTTAACCATCAGATGAATCCAGATTCACTCTGGGGATGGGTGGATATTGTCGCAGGTGCACTTGATACGACGGGATACGGGCAGATTGCTCAAAACAACGGAATTTATGCCATCTGGTATGAGGTCCTGACCTCGGACACGGATAGTGTGGTTGTAGGACCCCATCAGCTTGTTAGATTCGAATATCTGCCATCTACACCTGTTGAGGAAGTTTATTATATCCCATGGTCGAGCAATCAGAGCCACAATTACATTGTAACCAATTCTGCCTCGAAAAGTGTTGGTTATTTGAATTTGAATCGACTCCCCGGAGGCGATTACGTTCTTGCAGTTTATGCCACAGATACACGGGAAAATTATGATACCAATTTTGTGAGAATCCACGTTCTCCCACCTGATACAACTCCACCTCAGGTGCCAGTTTTGAAAAATCTTAAACTTCTGGATGACGGAAGAGCAATGTTAACGTGGCAACGGGATACAGTTGACGTCGCTGGATACAAACTTTACCTGAACTTCAACCATTATGGCTGGAATGAATGGGCGACACTTTCACCCTCTGACACATCTTATACCACAAGACGTCCTCTTGTTCAGAACTGGGATTTTTACTTCAAGCTGGTGGCTTATGACAATATGGGGAATTACAGCGATTCCTCGACCACCTACGTGGTGAGAAGGACAAACTCTCCTGACCGGGTTTTGATAGTTGACGGTAATGATATAGAGAGGGGAAATGATTATTTTGAGACCTACCTCACGGGAATTGAGAATATAACAGTTGAAACTGCATCCTGGCGGTCTTTGCCGGACCTTTCTAACTATAAGCTGGTTATCTGGAGCTCTGGAAGTGATACAACTGAGATTGACACGACCGCTTTAGAGAGTTTTATCTCAAATGGTGGAAAGCTTTTCATCAATGGGGCAAATATTGCAAAGAAATACAGGGACACAGGCTTTTTGCGTTCACTTGGGGCTGTCTTTGTTT
>JALXCE010000271.1 GCA_026991055.1 Caldifarciminota bacterium
AATCTATCCCCTGCAGAACAGGCAAATATATTCTACAAGGTATTCACCCATGAGTTCAAAATCAACGGTGTGAATCTCTACGATTACCTTTACAGAGTCGAGCTTGCTAACGGAGGATTGGAGGCGAGTGAGAAACCTTCTTTAATGTGGGTCGGGGGTCGGATTTACAGTGGATACTACTCACCATACAGGGATACGAATGATATTGTTACAGAAAGAAGAAGGCTTAATCAGGCGATAACGAGAATTTCTCAATATCGTGGAAGAGTTGATGCCATTTTAGAAAGAATTAACCTTGTGGTTGACTCTATCAACAGTGCAGGTCTAACGAGCATCGGAGCATCTCCTGTTGAGGATGCCAGGCTTGGCGAGGGCCATCTTCATGTTACAATTCAAAATGGCAGGGCTACTGTAACGAGCCAGCCGGGATTTGCGATAAATGCTTCTCAGGCAAGCCAGAACGCTACCAATGCAATTCAGTATGAACATGAGGCCCAGGAAACCTATGCCGAGGTTATATCAAGGATGAATGACATTGAGATTGCGCTTTTTGATTTGAAAAATCTCATGTCAAGAGGGTCTATAGATTCACTGTTAAAGGCATATTCCAGAGCTGATATCATTAGCTCGAAATATTACGGATACACGAAACAGTATTTTGTGAATATGAAAGACTGGGCGAAAAATCAGAAAGTTGCACTTGCAAATCACAGGCAATCAATAACAGACGAGATTCATCATAAGACAAACAGGTTGACCACCAACCACGCTGCGCTCAGAAATCTGGTGCTTAAGAGAAAACTTGCAGAACTTACCATCCTTTATAACAACAACGCGCAGGATATTGACACTGCATACGCTACGTTTGTTGCATGGTTTAATGACAATCAGGACATAATGGAGCAAATTGCCAATAACACTGGAATGGAAATATGGTACACCATACCAGATAACGGTCTTTCCTATCTTGATTCTCTTTACGGGGCATTTGCTGACTCCCTCGATAGGCAGTATCTGGCATCTTTCGACTCCATTAGAGCACCGCATATTATGGTGACTCAAGCCTTCGACAATATTTACACGGTGTCCGTTGAGCTCGGAGAGGTGCTTTATGACCTGTATGACAGATTTATTTTCTGGTTATCTGGAAGTACACCATCACTGGATATGGGTGCCAATTTTGGTAATTATCAGTTCGTTGGTGGCAATTTACATCCGGGTCAGCTTAATACGCCAGACACAACTCGAAGGCATTTTGTGTTCAAACCCCGTGTAACCGGTAAGATTGGTGGTCATGTTCTGAGAAACGGACAGAAGTTCAGCGTGCACAGGATCCAGCTGCAGATTCCTGGCCTTTCAAATTATGATGACGGGATAAATACATTTAGGGCAAGAATTGATACCCTCGGACTCTTGCTGACACCTCCACGTATTACCACCATGAATCTGAGATCAGTGAACAGGGATCACTACAACAGGATTTTTGTTACATGGAATGTGTCGCATCCACTCGGCAGAGATGCAGTTAAGGAAGTTTCCTACATGCTGGTGGATCCGAATATTGCCTACAACGTTCAAAAATTCCAGTCGATGGGGGCCCCTTCATCGGGAGCAGGTTTATTTTCGAACACGTTGAATTATAGCCTCTATCAGTTCCAAAACAGGGATGTAATAAATTACCGCCTCTGCATTAGAGCAAGAGGTGGTCTTGGCCTGACAACAAGAAGATGTATTGCATTTCCTGCAAACTTCGCACATGGTGGAAATGGTCCGGGTCATTTCCGTGATTTTACAGCCGGTCAGGACACGACACCTCCACTTCCACCGGTGATTTCTTTCCCGCGTTACAGTCGGAGAAGGATAACACCAAATGCATTCACACAAACCTACTACACTGCTGCAACAACTGAACTTTACGCAGAGTGGAGGTCTCAGGATTATGAGACCGGAGTGGAAGAATACCAGTACATGCTCGAAAGAGAATATACCGAGCGTTTGATCGACCCGATTAGAAGGACTTATGTTCTTATAAATTCAAGGGATACATTAATAAACTGGACTTCAGCGCAGGGATTGACAAGGAAAACCATCAGAGGGTTATCCCTGAAGCACGATAGCACTTATGTTCTCTCTGTAAGAGCAAGAAATGTCGATGGTTACTGGAGCAATCCGGGTCACATCAAGGTTACAATTGACACAACTCCTCCACCGGCACCTGCTCGAAGGACAGTGCTTTTCAAACCGTTAGTATATGCACCGGTATTTGGTGGTTATATTCCACCCTCTATAACGGCAGAGTATATTATCAAAAATGATCCGGAATCGGGAATTTCTCGATTTCTGTATAAAGTTGACACTATTCCACATTACGTGTTTGAAGGTGATGGCTGGGAGGATGTGCCAGGGTATCTTGATTCCATCAGGGTTGTGGGTAATCCTCTTACGTATTTTGACACATTTTACATCAGCGTGTTTGCGGTTAATTCGGCAGGACTCCTAAGTGACAGCGGATACGTTTCTCCACCATTAAGGCCAGATGATCCCACTCCACCTGAGGGTTTGCAGATTCAGGTTACTTCTCCTACAGGTGGGCATAAGTTTATTTCCCCGGGAGATACAGTTACCGTAACACTTGTTCATCCAGCTGAAGATAGAGAGACTGGTGTGAAATCATACTTGATTGGTATGGGCTCCACACAAACGAGGTCATCCCTCATGAGGTTTGCCCCTGTTGACCCGTCAAAAGTAAGGGGGAACTCTTTTAAGTTTGTCCCGAACTTCTCAACAATAAGGGATGGGATGAACGTTTATTTCCTGATGAGAGCGGTAAACAACGATGGTGACACGAGTAGGATTTTTGTCTCTCCTCATATGAGGGCAGAGAAATCTCCACCTCCAGAGGCACATATCAGAAGGGTAAGTTACAGGGACGATCCGAAGAACAAGCGATTTAAGGGACTCCTTGATTTTGATTTCTACATCTCGAATGACAGGCAGTCTAATACTGTGGCAGTTTACTATAGGGTGGTTCAAATAGGCGCGATGCATCACAACAGGGTTATATTAGACTGGCAGCAAATCCCGGATTTTGGACAGGGATTAAACAACAAAATTGCCTATTTGCCACGAGCTTTGACAAATGGAAGCAGATACATTTTGCAAATGAAGACAGTCAACGGAGTGGGTATGTCTACCGTCTCAAGCAGGATGTTTTAAGGAGGAAACGATGAGATTTTTATTTTTTGTATTACTTGCATCTTTTGTATCGGCAGAGCCTCTTTTCTTCACGCTCACAAAGGCTGATACAAACTACATAGTTTTGACTAAAACTCCGCGCTACGGCGCAGTTGTTTACAAAAAAGTCAATGGTAAATTTGAGAAAATTACAAAACAACCGGTAAAGGCACTAAGTAATCCTGACCTCGTTCCTGAGGTACTTGGGGACGATTACGAAAAATTGCTGGAGCTTACATCATCCCTTGATGCGAGGGATATGCTTAGAAAACTAAGGCACAGCAAATTTGAGGCCGGGATACTTTCCATGACTAATATAAAAGTGGCAGAAATGCTCGGACGTATTATTAAAGACTCACCGGTGAAGCAGGGAGAAAGATATACTTACAGGGTAGTGTTCCTTAAGTTTGATGGGAAAGAATCCACGATACAGGAGGAAAAGACCGTGGAGGCTAAAGAGATTGTTCCAGAGCCTCCAGAAGAAATAAGTGCTAAAGTAGATGATAAAAAGGTTGTGCTGAAATGGAATTACCGCGAATGGAAGGGTAACCCGGAAGACCTTGTGGTATTTTTTAATGTGTACCGGAAATCAAGCGGAGAGGACGCATTTAGAAAGATCAATCCGGGTCCAGTTATCAGGCAAAACGAAGGCAAAATGGAGTTTGTGGACCAGTGGGTAGAAAACGGTAAAACCTATGAATACAGGGTGAGTGCTATTGATCTTATTGGCCGCGAAGGCAAGCTCTCTAAAGGAATTGAGGTGACTCCTCTGGACAGGACACCACCGATGCCACCATCTGGCTTGATTGTATTAGACGGTCATGGTAAGGCAATTTTAAAATGGAATTACGGACTTGACCTTGATGCCGCAGGCTATAACGT
>JALXCE010000272.1 GCA_026991055.1 Caldifarciminota bacterium
CTTTTGGCTGTTCCTCCACAAAATCTTAAAAGAATTTTTCAATCGCCAGGCCCCATCTACGATCCACAGGGAGAGGAAGAGGATTACTGGAACTGGAAAGAGCCGCTCCTTTCAGCTGGGTTCACACAGGATGACATTGTAATTAATACCTTTTCTTACCATCTATCACCAGCAGGAATAATGTTTGACGAGGGGCTCAGGTCCATTGGGGCAACTGTGGTTCCAACTGGTGTTGGAAATACTGAGCTACAGGTTAGAATCATAAATGACCTTGGTGTAACAGGCTTTATAGGTACTCCGAGCTTTCTCATGACACTTTTGAAAAAGTCTGAGGAGCTCGGCCTCAATTTTACCATTAAAAAGGCTTTTGTAACCGCTGAGCCCTTTACCCCTTCGCAGAGGAAAACCTTTGAAGAGCATGGAATAAAGGCATTTCAGGGCTATGGTACAGCCGATGTGGGAGCAATTGCCTTCGAATGTGAATACCAGGAAGGTATGCACGTGATTGAAAATCTTATTCTCGAAATTGTTGACCCATCAACCGGGAAGCAACTGCCACCCGGGGAAGTGGGAGAGGTCGTTGTTACTCTGTTTAATAAAACTTATCCGCTGATCAGATTTGGAACCGGTGACCTATCCAGGCTTCTTGAAGAGCCATGTAAGTGTGGAAGGGAAACAGAAAGAATCGCTGGTTTTATGGGAAGAATTGGCGATGCCGTGAAGGTTAGAGGTATGTTTATTCATCCGGGCCAGATTGCTGGCGTGTTGAAACGATATGAAATTTTTGCTGACTTTGTCGCAGAGGTCACACGTGAAGGTGAGAGGGACTTTCTAAAACTGCAGGTGGAAGCTACGAACACCGATGAGGCTGAAAAATTGAGAGAAGAATTACTCGCGAAACTCCGGGATGTCTTAAGGGTTCGCGTAGATAAGCTTGAATTTGTTCCTTTAAATAGTGTAAAATCAGAAAAGAAAATAATTGACAAAAGGGAATGGAAATAAGGAGGAAATGAGATGTTTGTTAAAGATGTTATGACACCAAGTCCCATAACGGTAACTCCAGACACCCTCGTGATTGACGCCGAGAAGACCATGAGGGAAAACAAAATCCGCGCTCTACCTGTGGTGAAGGGAGACAAGCTCGTCGGGATCGTTACCATAAACACCCTGAGAGAGGCAATGCCCTCTAAAGTCACCACCCTGAGCCAGCACGAAATTCAGTATCTTTTACTCAAGCTGAAAGTTGAAGATGTGATGACCAGAAATCCTATAACAGTCAACGAGAATGCTCTGCTCGAGGAAGCCGCAATTCTGATGAACAAGTACAGAATCGGGCACCTACCTGTTCTAAACGACGAAAAGAAGTTAGTGGGAATAATCACGGAAACAGACATATTCAAAACCATGATCAAAATCCTCGGACTTGAGGAAGAGGGTATAAGGCTGACCATTGAGGATGTTCCTGTCGAGGCTGGTAAGATTGCCGATATCGTGTGTACAATCTCTCAGTTCAATCCTTTGATTTTGAGTCTTACAACCTTAATGTCACCGGATAAGAAAAAGAGAACCATTGTGATGAGGATCAAAGTTGCAAACCCTGATAGAGTATTCTCTACTCTAAGAGACAAAGGATACAAACTTTTCGTAAAATATTAGCATTTGCGGGAGCTTTCCGGCTCCCGCATTTTCAATTCAGCAGAATCAATTTCCTGACAGATTGTTTGTCACCTGATACCCGGATAAAATAAATTCCCGCTTTCAAGCTTCTTAAGTTAATCCTCCATCTATAATACCCGGCATTAAAGAATTTTCTGTAATTTCGTACCACTCGACCGGCAATATCGTAAACCTTCACATTTATAATTTGTGCAGCTGGAATGGACATACTTAATTCTGCTGTTCCAAAAGATGGATTGGGATAAACAGAAAGTAACCTGAACCTCGTGGGAACTGGCATCGGATTGCTGGAAATTGAAACCCTTATTTCATTAGAATAGTCACTTTCATTTCCTGAATAATCGTAGGATGTTACAGCGAAATAGTAAACGTCAGTCGGGTCAAGACCCGGAAACCTATAAACCGTATCCGAACATTCAATAGGTGAGGCTGGAAATCCTGCGAATCGTCCACTGTATGGTGGACCTGAAGAATCCACATCATAATAGACTCTGTAGCCCGCGACATCCCGTTCACTCACCATCTCCCAGCTGAGTACAAGTGTTGTATCATCCCATGTAGCTGACAAATTAGATGGTGGTTGTGGAGAAATCGAATCAACAAAGATTATCGTCGTATCTCCGCTGGCATGGCCATAAATATTGGAAACACGCACTATCGCCCGAGCCCCAAGTGAAGGTGCAAGTATGTCAAAGGATATTACCCCATTTGTCGGTAATATCTGCACTCCGTCCATCAGGGTATCGGCATCCTGATTTAGTATGAAACCAGCAGATGTGCTCACGGTAAAGAGAGAGGAAGCCAAACTACCGTCGTTATTTCTGACAGTATCTGTCGAGAAATGGACAATCGTGTTTGAATCTGCCGGAGCGCTAATTCTGTCAGGATAAATATGGAATCCCATATCCGGGAATGCCGGGGCAAGGGTAAATGTTCCAAGCTCGGATATTCCAGCGATTACTCTATTACCTGATGTATCAATAACTCCACCTAAACACCTCCATTTCAATGAATCTTCGTCCCACATATACATTTTCAGATCAGATTCATCAAAGCCGCTGACTTCCGAATCAGCATAGGCAATTTCAAAAGCAGAGGGTGCGTTTAACCTTCTCCCATGGGGGACAAGTCTGAAAAAACCGCCTATTCCATAGTCGAAACCCGTGCTCTTCCTTGCTTCATTTTTAATAGCTGTGAGCAAGGCCCTGTTTTCTTCTGGAACACCCTTATCTCCTGTCCAATTCCATATGGTTCCACCAACCCTTGTGCCAGTACCAAGAGCTCCCTCACCAAGATGCAGGGTACCATTTCCAAGGCCCATTATTAACGAGTCTCCACCCGGCATATTGGCAACAAACTGTGACAGATATTGAGTCCAGAACGTAGTAGGCACGCTTCTCAAAATATTCCCTGGTAGATTTCTGGCGTCTGTCCACGTAGATGTGTAATTATCTGGATGATATTCTTCGAGAACGTAGTAATGCCAGGGTTTGTATACGCCTTTAGACGTCAAAATTCTCCTGAAATATCTAAGGTCATTTTGAATAGAAAATCCTGCTGAAACAGCTTCAATTCCGATATTAACAGAAATATCAAAAAGCTGAGTGGTCCTGAAAGTATCCGCATAGGTTTCACATGTTATCTGCAGACCCAGTGAATCTGATATATTTGCAAGTTGATTGGCAAATTCAAAAAAGGCCCTTGCAATGGTATTTCCATTCAATGTTAGCGTGTCCCCGAGAGAATCAAAAACTGTTCGTGAGAGGTTACGTAATAAACTTACATCTTGCAAAATTGAGGAAAGTGATTCAGGAAAAGGACCAAATTTAAAAACAACCCCTTCGTTGTATCCACGGTTGCCGTTTACAATCTCTTTTTGAGCTTCAAGATAAACTTCAAATGAATCATTAAAAGTTTCTAACCCCGATGAGAGTTTAAGGGTTCCATCAAAATCGAAACCTGCATCAAAACTCCAGAAGTTTATCAAATTGATCAAATCACTGGTTACCTGATTCTCTCCCCATGGCTCATCAAATGTTAAACCGGAGATTCCAGCCCCAAACTGAAGACTTGCAATCAACCCTGTCCCTAACCTGAAAGTGTCAGCCGCTGATTCTGCCTGCCACCGTCCCTCTACCCTGCCACTTAAATCTGCTCCCATCTGTAATAAGTTGTAAAAAATTGGAGCACCTATTCCAAAATCAATACCTGCTGAAGCGTTTACGCCGGTGAAAATGCCACCTCCTTTTCTTACAACATGATTGTTAAGGGTCATTAGATCAAGACCGCCTATGAGGGCGGTATAAATCATTTGAGTAGTTGGTTCCAGAATGAGGGGGCGAGGGTCAAAGAACAAAGCCAATGCCGCTATCTGGTCTGATAGAGAGTCAAGAGGATAGTGGAATCTGTACTCATCCCTGCTAAATCCCCCTGTATAACCGGTAACTCCAGCCCCTGCAAATCCACCGAGAGTATTACCATTTAAAGATACTTCCACTCCGCCACCAGCCGAGGCACCTCCACTGAGACCGAGTTCATAGGTCCTTCCTACCACCAGACTATCAGGATTCCGCTTTTTGCTGATGTAACCGAGGAATGTCGAGCCATTTACCCATCCACCAAGGTCCACCCCAAGGACTTCCGCCGAGCCACCTTCTCCTCTGGTATAGTAAAGAGCACGGAAGTACCTTCTGTCTGTAACCCGAACATCAAAAGGCAGGCTATCTGAAGGTATTGCACCCACTACACTTGTAACATACCCCACCGCACTGTCTCCCGGTTCCCCTATTTTCTCTGCATCAATTGGCACCTGAATTATTCCATCTTCATCTGCCTGTAAATATTTTTCAAGATAAAACGTATCCTGAGTCTGAAATCCCACTGTAAGCCACGAAAATGATAGATTTGTGCCTGTAGAATCTGTAAGAAGGTAGTAATGATAGCCCATCCCTCCCTGCATTATTTCATGATAAGGGGGATTTGGATCGGCAGGAGGTAGTGTCAAATAAGGTGTTGGATGGTCCCATTGTCCATAAACTGCAATAATTCCGTTACGGTCATAATCCGGATATTCGTGAGAAAATTTATAGCTGATAGCGAGTTTATCATGCCCATCTCCGGTGTAATCCCTTAAACCTGTTAAATTATTAATTTCTCTATAGAAAGCCTCATCGTCGTTTATGACTAAATCAGGGATAGAATCGAATCCCGGTCCACTGAAAAAAGTCCAGATAGCGTACCGTTGATATAAATAAGGGGCATTGGAATCTGCATATACTTTCATGGCAATATCATCAATTCCATCGCCATTGAAATCTCCAACTGCAGGAATACATGTAGGCATGCATATAACGTCTAAACGTGTATTCAACGAATCATCAAATGTTATAAGTGTATCAGATGGGGATGAATGCCAATAGTACACTATAAAATATCCGTGCAAAAGATCCGAGTCAATTGATATAAAGTCTTCATACTGATCGTGGTCTAATTTTAGTGGAATGATTTTGGTACTGCCATGAAAATTCCAAGCTCTTAATTTTACATCCGGTATATCATCCATGGTTGGACCTCCAAAATAAACAGCTCCTTCGCCAGATGGTAGACTGCTATCAAAAGTTGCTATTACATCCATATAGCCGTCACCATTGTAATCGACTTCACTTACATAGATACCTGAACTTGGAAGATAAAAATCAGGTAAAGTGTCCATATTCGGACCACCGTAATAGATATATCCGTAGTCAACTACAAGGTCTCCATAGCCATCTCCATTTATATCACCCCGACAGAAAAATTCACGATGAGCCCCCCAATCCCAAGGGTAATGCATGCATAAATCCGGGATAGTATCAGCATTTTCGCCCCCAAAATAAATCTTTAACTCTGCAGGAGAAAAGTGATCAGATTTGAAAAATATACCCACTTCATCATATCCATCTCCATTCATATCTCGGAGAAATCGTGCGTCGTGTCCATAAGAAGGGATACTCCGATAATTTATACTCCAAGAAGGATTTATATCTGGAAATGTTCCTCCGTAAAAAACAAAGGAACCCAATTTTGTATTCGCAATTAAATCCATAACTCCATCACCGTTGAAATCTCCACCACCCCTCATTATCGAACCAAAATAACGGTAATGAGCAGTGTCCTGGGAGGGTGAATGTATGATTGTTACAAGATCAAAGTTCTGTGAGTGGAGGGAACTTACAAAAATGGCAAAAACAAAAATTTTTTTGTAAATCATATAACCTCCCTTTTCCTGAATTTTGGTAAAATTTTATTCTAAAGTCATTTACCAATTAATTAAAGTGCAATATGGCTTATTATAAAAATTTCAAATCCCTTGACAAGCCAAAGTGATTTTCTTCGCAAGAAATGCTTCATGGTAGCTTGTGAAGGAGATAATTCTCTAATAGAATCAAATTTACTTGACAGTTGTTTTTTAACGGATTTAAGATAATTTTTTTATTTTCCTCCGGAAATCCGGTAGGAATATTCCTTTGCTCTTTCAATTCAATAGGAGGTGCTATATGGTGGGTATAGTGCTCGTGTTAATGGCGGTCCAGCCGCTATTAACACCCAAAACACATCTCATAAAAAAGCAGGAGGGAATAAAATCTGTCCCTCACACTATAAACTATCAGGGATATCTGACTACCTCTGGTGGCAATCCTGTAAGCGATACCCTGAACATGGTATTTGCCCTCTACAGAACCCAAAATGGCGGAAATGCCCTCTGGGAAAGTCCCCAAATGAATGTCCCTGTTCTCAACGGTGTGTTCAATGTGATTCTCGGAGAAAATACCCGGATACCTGATTCGGTGTTTAACGGCAGTGATGTCTGGCTTGAGATAAGGATAAATGGTACTCCATTGACTCCAAGACAGAAGGTTGTGAGTGTTGGATACAGTTACAGGTCGATAAATTCTGATTATGCGGCAGATGCAGGTCATGCTGTCAATGCTGACACGACGAGGTATGCTATACATGCTGATACTGCAAGTTACGCAGCTAATGCTACACATGCTGACACAGCGAATTACTCTACGAATGCTGGTCACGCCGTTCAAGCTGACACTTCTGGTTACGCATTCAACGCTGATACTGCCAATTTTGCAATTAATGCAGGACACTCCACCACTTCTGACACTACAAATTACGCAGAGAATGCGGGTCATGCAATTAATGCAGACACTGCTGGTTATACTGAGCACGCAGATACTGCCAGCTTCGCTGCTAATAGTGCTCACTCTGTGACTGCTGACACAGCGGCTTATGCAATGAATGCAGTCCATGCATTCATATCTGACACAGCGGCTTATGCGGTGCATTCTGATAGTGCAGGTTATGCAGCAAATGCAGGCTATACCGCCCATTCTGACACTGCAAATTATGCATTGAATGCCGAACATGCCTTCAATGCTGATACCGCTGGTTACGCGATGCATGCGGACACTACAACTTACGCAATCAATGCCGGGCATGCTATCAATGCTGACACAGCGGGTTATGCAACAAATGCAGGGCATGCCATTCATGCCGATACAGCGAGTTATACCATGCATGCTGATACTGCCAGCTTTGCTGCAAATAGTGCTCACTCTGTAACTGCTGACACTGCGAGTTACGCTACAGGTGCTGGTCATGCCTTCACAGCTGATTCGGCTGGTACAGCCGCAAATGCAATTCATGCTGATACGGCGAACTTAGCAGCAAATGCTACACACTCAGTAACTGCAGATACAGCTAACTATGCAGCTCATGCAAGCTATACTGATTCAGCTGGTGTAACCGCTAATGCTACTCATGCTGATACTGCTAACTTTGCTACTAATGCCGGGCATGCGGCTAATACGGATACGGCAGGTTATTCGGTGAATGCTGGTCATGCAATTAATACGGACACGGCGAGCTATGCCATGCATGCTGATACTGCGAGTTTTTCCACTCATTCAATCACAGCGGACACGGCGTTGTTTGCCCATGTTGACAGTGTAAGCTTTGCGTCATCTGCCCACCACGCGGATACAGCGACTCATGCCCTCGTTGCAGATACAACCTACCACTATATCAATCAGTTTACGCATGCGGACACGGCTGATTTTGCGATGCATGCCGCTGTTGCGGACACTGTTTATCACATGATTGGACAGACCACCCATGCTCAAACTGCGGACACAGCAGGTTATGCCACAAATGCCGGTCATGCCACCAGTGCAGATACGGCTAATTTTGTAATAAATGCAGGACACGCTATCACAGCGGACACGGCTGGTTATGCCGTCAATTCAGACACTGCAAACTATGTGTTAAATGCTGCGCATGCTGATACGGCGGGTTATGCGACGGATGCCGGGCATACCGTCATTGCCGACACAGCGGGATTTGCTTTGTATGGCGATACATCGAATTATGCGGCGAGTGCAATGCATGCTGTTCATGCTGACACATCGGGTTATGCGGTGAGTGCTGGTCATGCTTTTACTGCTGACTCAGCTAATTATGTTTCACATGCCGATACGGCGGGATTTGCGACAAATGCCAGTCATGCTATCACTGCTGACACTGCGAGCTATGCAACGAGTGCAGGTCATGCGGTGACTGCGGATACATCGGGCTATGCGACGAATACAGGTCATGCAGTTCATGCTGACACGGCGAACTATGCAGCAAATGCCGGGCATGCTGTCAATGCCGATACTGCAAGCCATGCTCTGATTGCCGATTCGCTTGCGGGTGTGCCGCCAAGCCCGTGGAAAGTGGAAGGTAACATCATCTACCCTGTATCAAGATATGGATTGGCTATGGATGAGACTGACACACTTTTAGGAGACAGTGCAATCACACATATCAATCTTGGCCATGGCTCAAGGACTGGCGAATCTGGGGCTAACCGCAGATATTCTGCAGTATTGAGCGGTCTCGATAATCGTTCAGAAAATGATTTTGCGGTTGTAGCAGGTGGCGAGAGTAATTCAGCTTCAGGTGATCACTCTACCGTTGGTGGCGGATATTCTAACACAGCTTCGGGGAACTTCTCTCACGTAGGAGGTGGATGGTCAAACGCAGCGTCAGGAGCTTACTCCTTTGTCGGCGATGGAACGGTTAATAATGCTTCAGGAAGCTATGCCTTTGTGGGAGGCGGAGAAAGCAACCTTGCCTCAGGGAAATATTCCATTATTGCCGGCGGATATAACAATCGTGCCGATACGGCCTATTCCATTGTCATCGGTGGATATGAGAACAGGGCCTCTGGCGATACATCATTTGTCGGAGGTGGCAAGGAAAACGTTGCTTCAGGTGTACTTTCATTCGTAGGAGGCGGTGCTGCTGACACAGCTTCGGGATTTGCTTCCTTCGTCGGCGGTGGATGGAACAACCGGGCTGATACGGCTTATGCTTTTATAGGCGGTGGTGCAGAAAATACAGCGTCAGGATATGGTTCCATTGTCGTTGGTGGATGGCGAAATGCGGCATCTGGAGATTATTCGTTTGTCGGAAGCGGAGATCGTGATACAGCATCAGAATATTATTCCTTTATTGGAACTGGAGAATTTAACAAAGTTCGCGGACAGTATTCCTTTATCGGTGGAGGATTTATTAATACAGCGTCAGGATGGTATTCCTTTATCGGCACGGGGGTACAAGACACAGCGGCAGGATATGCCTCCATTGTGGTTGGAGGCGAGGGCAATGTATCTACAGGGGGATATTCCTTTGTTGGCAGTGGATATCACAACCGTGCTGATTCAGCCTATACCTTTGTTGGAGGTGGTTCTTCTGATACAGCCTCGGCAGGCTATTCGGTTGTTGTTGGTGGATATGGAAATAACGCATCTGGAGATACATCCTTCGTTGGAGGAGGAAAGAACAATCAGGCATCTGGTGCTCTCTCGTGCGTAGGTGGCGGAAAAGAGAATACAGCATCGGGGGAGACTTCCTTTGTCGGCGGCGGATCTTTCAACACAGCCTCAGGAGAAGATGCCTTTGTCGGCGGCGGATACAGCAATCAGGCTGATACAGCCTATTCCATTGTCGTCGGTGGATATCACAACACAGCGTCAGGAGATGAATCCATTGTCGTTGGCGGAGATGTCAACAGAGCGTCAGGAGATGCATCCTTTGTCGGCGGAGGAGTTAACAACTTAGCGTCGGGGGGCTATTCTTTCGCTGGTGGTGGATATCAGGACACAGCTTCAGGGTGGTATTCCGTTGTGGTTGGGGGATATCGCAATACTGCTGATGGTACATATTCGTTTGCATTTGGTGATTCTGCCCATACAAATGGCCACGATAGCACTGCCGTGTTCTACTGGGGAGACAATACGGGACACTTTTTCATAGGAGCTAATGCCATATCAACAAGTTATCGACTTTATGTGAATGGCTCGATCTATTCGTCCAAAGGCACTTTTGTTGATGCACCCTCTGGTAAAACCCTCTCTATCTCATCACCTGTCAGTATGATAATGAAACTTCACGGTGTTACTTTCACTCAAGAAGGTGAGACCAGAACCGGGATTCTTGCGGACGAACTTGAAAAGGTTCTGCCGTCTGCTGTCCAGCGTGCACCTGATGGCCATGTGGAGGGTGTGGATTACGAACAGCTTGTCCCCGTGCTCCTCGAAGTGATCAAAAAACAACAAGTAACAATCGAGAGACAGCAAGCGGATATCGAGGAGCTCAAAAGGCGAGTCTCACAGCTTGAGAGAGGTAGATGATGAGAAAGCTTATCATCCTCTCCATTTTTGCATTTCCGATTATCACATTGGCTCAGACAAATTATGTTCTCCGTAGCGGCACCATCTCTCAGGGCGGAGGTGTTTCGTCCTCGTCTCAATATAGACTCACTGGCATAACCGGTATAACCACTGCAGGTAAGAGCCACAGCTCAAGCTACAAGTTGCAGAGTGGAATGCCCTATCAGGCTATTTCGGTCAGCATCCATGAAGGCCCTGGTGGACCTCTAAGATTCCAATTATTTAAACCCTATCCTATCCCCATGAGAAACAGGGTTACCATCTCTTTTGTGCTGCCAGAGGAAAGCTATGTTGAACTCAACATCTATGACATAAGCGGAAGAAAAGTATGGACCCTCAGGAAATCATTCTCATCTGGACGACACCGAGTGGTCTGGCATGGAGTTGACAATTATGGCCACAGGCTTTCAAGCGGTTTATACGTTCTCAAGTTCAGGGCAGCGGGTCATCTTGTGACACAGAAGTTAATTATATTGAGGTAAGATGGATGATGGTGGGGGATGCCCCGAAGGGGCATCCCCCACCATCTTTTTATCTTAAAATTCCTGAGCAGCATTCAACCATCATATTCGATAAATCCCACATTTGATCAATCCCCCCAGAAGATTCCTGCTATAAATTGCCAACCAAATTCTATTTATTTTTGTCAACCCGGTCCTGATCTAAATTCGATGTGGGCTCAAAGTTTTTATGGCACAACAAAAAAATGGAAAAATCCGGATTCCGGAATCTCACGCTGAGACTGTTCGAAAAAAATCTCAAATTCTTTGATTTTTGAGAAAAAATTTACCCCCTACCTTGTTATCTCCCCCCACGCACAAAGTGCGTGGGGGGAGGAGAGGAGGGGGATTTTCGAACAAGCTCTCTCACGCTTCAAAAATTTGCACCAGAACCGTCAAAGCTAAACGAATCCATCTTTAAATTCCCACGATTTTGGTAAATAATCATTCTACCGAATAAAGAAGGAGGAAATGAGTGTGAGGAAAGTTTTACTATTTGTTGTGCTTATACTCTCATCGTGCAATCGTTCCCCTAAGAATTTAACCTCAATGTTCAGGGGCAACTTACAGCACACCCGTGTCTATAATTCTAAGCCAATCAAGGAGTTTCACAACGTTGTATGGAAAATTAATATAAATGTTCCCATGATTTTTTCTCCCATTATTAGCAAATGGAATCTGTATCTTGGCGGATATGACAATTCTCTTTACAAAATTGATGCCAGAAAAGGTAAGATAAAATGGAAATTCAAAACGGATTCGCCTGTTTTATCTACGCCCGCAGAAACAGATAATAAAGTTTACTTTGGAACCCTTTGGGGCAAGCTTATTGCTATAGACACACATAAAGGGGAAGAAATATGGCGGTTCAAAACAGGAGGCGCTATTTTCTCCTCCCCGGCAGTTTATAAAGGAATTGTGTATTTTGGCAGTTATGATGGCCATTTTTATGCACTCGATGCAAAAAGCGGGAAAGAGATATGGAATGCAGCCTATGGCGGATTGATTTTCTCGTCACCTGCTCTCTATGGTGGAGTGGTTTACTATGGCGGACGAGACGGCGTCTTCTATGCCCTTGATGCCAACACTGGCAAACTCAAATGGAGCTATCAGACCCACGGTCAGATATATTCTTCTCCGGCGATCTGCGACAGTATCGTTTATTTTGGAAGCCTGGACGGGAATCTCTATGCAGTTACAACAAACGGCAAATTCAAATGGAGTTTCAAAACCGAGGGCCCGATCTTCTCCTCTCCAGCAGTTTCAAACAATACCGTTTATTTCGGAAGCAGCGACAGCACTCTCTATGCACTTAATTCGAAAGATGGCAAGCTTGTATGGAAATTCAAAACTCAAGGCAAAATCATTTCATCTCCCTCGATCGCTGATGGGATTGTTTATTTCGGTAGCAACGATGGATATATCTATGCTATTGATTCAAAAACTGGTAACGAGATATGGAAATTCAAAGCCGGTGCTCCTGTAACCTCTTCTCCCGCAATATATAAAGGCATCATTTATTTTGGTAGTCACGACGTCACCAAAAACATTCATCATTTATATGCTGTAAAGTAAATCTTCTTGCCCGAGATTAAACCAGATAACTCACTTTACTAATCTCGTATTCCCTCAAAATTTGCAAAAATAGCCCCTTAAGGTATTCGTTTTGGTACCTTGCGCCGTAGTAAAAAGGCCTCTAAATTCTGAGCATGGAAAATTCGATAGATCACAACAAATCCACCGATCCTGAAAGGAAAGAAACCATCTACTTAATAAAAATCAAGTCAATATACACAGTCCAGGTAACCGAGCAAAAAGAACAAAAATCCAAAGATGATGGTGATTTTATTTCAAAACCTGGGAGGTGTGTTAAATGAAACCCTTATCTAAGTCAATGCTGGTGATGTTCCTCCTTGCGGGAGGGCTATTTGCTGACGCTCAGAGGGTGCATTTCAACTGGAAATGGCCGTTTACGGGTGCCTCGTCAGGCGCACTGGCAATAGATGCATCAAGGCATTACGCATTCTACTCGGCCGGAATGGGCATTGTCGGCGTTGATCTCTTCAACTCGCCATATTCTATCGTTGAGCGAATTTTCACATCAAACACTGCACTTGACATCGAGATATCTCCCGACGGCAACACACTTTTTGCAGCAGTTGGTGACAGCGGCATCGATATCTGGAACATCTCGGACACAGCAAACCCCACAAGGATTGCAAGGATAAACGACGGAAACATAGTCTTCGTGAAGGTTCACGGCAACTATCTCTTTGCATCGGATACAAACTCGGCGAGCGTAAAAGTGTACGACATCTCAACGCTTTCATCTCCATCCCTTGTCTCAACATTCAACCTTCCCAACGGCAAACCCGGTGAGATGGAAGTTGTGGGAACAGTTCTCTATGTAGCAGGTTACACAGGCGGAACTTATGTGGTTGACATCAGCAATGCCTCATCTCCAACACTTATCA
>JALXCE010000273.1 GCA_026991055.1 Caldifarciminota bacterium
CGGTGGCTGATGTTCACAATGTTGATAGTGCCCATGTGATAGCCACGGTTACGGCTGACACCACATGGCGTGTTCTCGGTCTCTGGGTGGAGGATACGCTTCTTTACGTTGCGGCAAGGGAGTATGGCCTCGGAATCTACAATGTTTCCAACCCTGCAGCACCTGTTCAGGTGGGAAGATTCAGCAACAATGTAGATGCGGTATTATCAGTGTTTGTCCAGGATACACTCGCATACATTGCCGATTATGGGAATGGGATAAAAATTCTAAATATTTCTGATCCGTCCAACCCGACGCTTGTAAATTCCTGGACTCTTGGAACTTCATACGCCTACGGAATATGGATTAAAGACACAGTTGCATATATTGCATATGGTGGAAATGGACTTGTTACTCTAAATGTGGCCGACCCCACAAATCCGGTCTATCTCGGTAGCTATGACCCTGGTAGTTATGCCTGGGACGTCAAGGTTCTTGGAAACTATTGTGTCGTCACTCACTGGACGAGAGGCATTTATGTGTATGATGTTTCGAATCCAATGATTCCTACGGTGCTTGGTTTTTATGATACTGATGGAACGGCGAGTAAATTTGTGCTTGATTCGAGTTATATTTACGAAGGTGATAGAACGCGTGGATTCAAAATCTTTGACTGGTCTAACCCACATAACCTAACACTTGTAAGTCAAATTCAGACGGGATTCTGGGTATGGGGAATGGCAAAATCCGGAAACTATCTTTACACAGTGGGGGCGTGGAGTCCGATTTTTGTCCTTGATGTGAGTGATCTTTCGAATCCCCAGTTTGTTAACGCTGTGACCGCAGCACCTGATTTTGCGTGGGGTGCCTCGGTTGCCAATGGAAAGCTTTTTGTTGCTGCTGCATCTATGGGTTTATGGGTCTATGATCTATCCGACCCGGCAAATCCTGTTTTTGAAAGTTCTGCCAGCATTGCCACAAATATCTATGATATTATTGCTGAGGATACTCTCGGGTATGTTGCGGCTGCATCTGATGGATTTTATATCGTGAATCTTGCTAATCCGGGAAATATTCAGGTAATTTCGCATGTGCCAACGCAGAATGTGGCCTTCAAGCTTTTCAAAAAAGACACGCTGGTATATGTTGCTGACAGGTCTGGTGGGGTGAGAATAATCAATGTGGCCAATCCTCAGTCTCCTCAGGAAATCGGGGCAATGGTCCACGGTGGAAAGACTTATGGAATTTGGGTGGAGGATACAATTGCTTTTGCGGGTGCCTGGAATGACGGAATTTACATTTATAACGTTGCCAATCCCACGAGTCCTGTAATGTTGTCTCACATTACTACAGATGCAAATGTGAGGGATGTGGCGGCTTATGGACACTATCTATTTGCGGGAGAGGAATCCGGGGGTCTTGTTGTGTATGATGTTGCCAACCTTTCAAATCCTGTAGTGGCGGATTCCTTTGATACACCTGATTGGGCATGGAGATTGATGCTAGATCCTGATTATATCATTCTGGATGATCGTGGCGATGGACTCTACATTTTCCATTTCCCGATGACAGGTGTGGAGGAAAGTGGAAATGCTTTCGGGAACCTGGAAGTTAAGGCCATGGTGAACAGGATCGAGTTGAATATTCGGGAATCGCGTAGTTTGAGAGTTGATCTATACAGTGTGGATGGCAGAAGGGTTAAGAGTTTCAGGCTTAACGGTGTTGGGAGAAAGGAAATTGATTTGAGAGGATTTGCGCCGGGTATTTACTATTACTCGGTGAAAGGAAAGTTTGGTAAGGTGCTTGTAGTGAAGTAGGAATGTGATTGGGGGGCGCGGACTTCGTCCGCGCCCCCCATTAATTAAATTTTCTACTTTTCCCCCTCCACAGGCAACTACTGTTTAAACTGGAAATCCTGAATTACTTAATTCTTGATAACTCTTTTTTTCACTTCCGCCATGTCGCACAAAGGGACAAACAGGGGTGATATTTTAGAACACCATCCCGAGTCCTTGACACTTAAAAGGGGAAATGTTAATATCAAAACCGTTCGGTGCGCCCGTAGCTCAACAGGATAGAGCGACGGACTACGAATCCGTAGGCTGGGGGTTCGACTCCCTCCGGGCGCGCCACTTTAATTTATGACTCCACTTCTAATTCTTGCACTCATATCGTTCCCCATCAAAAAGTCACCACAGCCTGATCCAACAAGGGCTGCCCTTTACTCACTTGCATTCCCTGGACTCGGTGAATACTACACTGGCAACAGCAGAAGAGCCCTTGTTATATCTTCAATTGCGGCGTTCTTTTTAGGGAAGGCAGGCTATCACCTTTACTGGTATAAGTATTACAGAAACCAGTATCTTTCGACTGGTTTTTACACTGATAAAATTACGTACGAAAACCAGTTTAGGGCGTTCATGAGCTCAGTTTTCTGGTATATCGGGGTCTGGGGATTCTCCATGGTGGATTCTTATATCTCTGCACATCTTTCTCGTTTCACAGATATAAATGCCTACATTGACAGGGAATTTGAGCGTCCCTGAAATTCAGGTAAAGACCAATTTGATTGCCTCAAGAAGCGGCTCCGGGTAAATTTCAAGCTGAACAGGTAGCAGGTCTATTTTTCCGTCCTCCAAGATAAATAACTGTTTTTGCCCCATATCACGGAATCTGAAGACAGTTTTAAATAGAAATTCACGCCCGGATTTTTCATAAACATCAATGATTTTGAAAAAGCTATCACCCCGTCTGAGCTCAAGTCCTGCAAGATTTTTTATGGTTTCTACAGAGATTGAAACTTTCATTGGATATTCAAGGAAAACTCTGAAAGTTTCGATGTTTTTGGGCGCTTTCACAAGCTCTGCTGTGAGGGAATATGTTTCTCTCTTGAGAGATTTCCACTTTCTTTCGTACTTTGTATAGAATGATTCCATGCCTCCTGTGATTCTGAAGAAGCCCGATGACTCAAAAAGTTCCCGGGTTTTCTCGAAGTAATCTCTAACGTCAGTGGCAAATGTAAACCTGCCTCCCATCTCGAGTCTCTCTGATAGGAGTTTGAGAAAATTTTGATTAACCATCCTTTTCTTCTCATTGCCGGGCCACGGGTCAGGGAAAAGGAGATAAACCTCTTTTAAAGTTTGAGGAGGCACAAGCCATTGAAGGAACCACTTGCCATCTGATTTTACAAGGAAGATATTGGACCTGTCTTTTGTTCTCGATAGCGCCTTTTTCAGAGCAAAATTTGAGATATCAAGACCCCATATTGTTGCATAGGGGCGCGCTTGATGCAGATGGAGGAGAAATTCTCCGTTACCACAGCCAATTTCGAGGATGTGAGTGCCTTTTGAAAAGAGGTCATTTTTTAATATTTCTCTTGGTGTCAATAATCCCATCGGGCACTTAATTTAGTGAATTTGATTTGTAAAATCAAGCATGATATAATTCAACCATGCTCCTCAAAATCCTGTATCTGGTGATGACCTACCTTGTGGCCGGGATACCCTTCGGTTACATCTTTGTCAAAATCTTTAAGGGTATTGATGTCCGCACCGTCGGGAGCGGTAATATTGGGGCAACTAACGTTTATAGGGCCGGGGGACTATGGATTGCATTACTAACTGGAATTTTCGATGTCTCAAAGGGATTCTTTCCCACATTTTATGCCCTCAAAATTTTTGGAGTGGATTTTGCGGCTATTGTTGCAGTTGTGGCCATCCTCGGGCATTCTTTCACCATTTATATGAAGTTTAAAGGGGGGAAAGGAGTTGCAACCACGGTGGGGGCATTTCTTGGGCTTTCTCCATTGGGGGTGCTCATTGGAATAGTAACCTGGCTTGCTGTACTTGCTGCCACTAAGATTGTTTCACTTTCATCTCTTATCGCGGTGACAGTTGGAGGGATTTACATATTTTTTTCGACGGATAGTGTAGTTCTCAGAGTTATCATTGTTCTTGCAGTATTCATCATTTACTTAAGGCACAAGTCCAACATAAAAAGGCTCATCAGAGGGGAGGAGCCGAGAATAAAATGAAAATTGGATTCCTTGGCGCTGGCTCATGGGGTATCACGCTTGCCAATTTGCTTGTGAAGAAGGGAAA
>JALXCE010000274.1 GCA_026991055.1 Caldifarciminota bacterium
ATTCTGTCTTCAGGGATGACGATGAAGATTTTGCCCCTGACAAACTGTACAAAACAGTAAGGTGGTCGGATTATGGGGGAACACTAACTTCCAACAACACCTTCACTGGTAACGCCATAGCATACAGGCCAGATGGCTTAACTGAGGCTACCGGAGGCGGCTTTGGTGGAGGGTCAATTACAATAACAAACAGTTTGGGCAAACAAAGGCGTATCATGGTCTCCTTGACAGGAACAGTCAGAATACAATAAACGGGCAAGGATCAGAAATATCCATGAAAATGATATTTGCACCCCAATATACGGAAAAAGGATTTACGTTTTTAGAGCTGGTTGTCGGTTTTGCTGTCGCAAGTATCGTTGCGGCCGGGATTGCGCTGACCTGGATCACGCAACAAAAGGCTTTTATGCACGAGACAGAAGCCAATGCAGTTCAAAACAATCTCAGAGCAGCGGCCTTCATTCTGGAAAGAGATATTAGATCCGCTGGCTACATGGAGAACTGTCCTTCCAAGCCGTGTCTTTCTTTCATATCTGCCAATTCCACAAGCCTGTCATTTCAGACATGGAACGATTCTAGCGGAAATGTCGAGACAATACGATACAGCTTGTATAATTCCGTCACCGGAGGAGGTCAGGCCCTGGGGAGACAGATTGACTCTAATCCGATTCGGCCAGTGGCATATAATATAGATGCTATAAATTTTGTTTACCTTGATCAAAATAACACGGTCATTCCAACTCCTGTTCCGTCAAATAAGCTGGACAATATAAACAAGGTTGAGATAGCAATTGTTGGCAGGGGCAGCAAGCCAACACCAATAAGTGGTTCTACAAGTCAAACATTTCAGAACTTGCAGGGAAACACCATATATACGGCTACTGCCGGCGACTTTGTCAGAAGGGCCATTCTATCGAGGGTCTATTGCAGGAATAATTTTCCAAAATGAAATGGATACGTAATCATGTATCAGCCAGAAAAAAATAATAAAATTGGTGGATTCGCATTAATCGATGCCGTGTTGGCTACTGCTGTATTCGCTATTGGGCTGCTTGCCTTGAACGTCCTTTATCATACCATAATAAAAAATAACCATAACGCGTTCGTAATGACTGATGCCGTAGAGCTTGCAGGCAGTTACATTGATCAACTCCTATCAGAACCATATGGCTCCAACTCTACCATTTCTTCCATTCATGGACTCAAGACTTATTCAGTCAACACTATCCTGTCACCATGCCCATCTGGCAGTTCGTGTATAGAAAACACCACGAATGTGACCGTGATCATAACCAAACCGGATGGTACGAGCTACAGCTTTTCAACAGTGAAAGCCAGGCTGAAGGGCCTGCCATAACGCATAACAAAAGGGATTGGCTATGAGTATTAAGAAAATATATCCTTCATTATCTTCAGACGGCTTTATCATGCCTTATGCCATACTTGCCTTGGTCATACTTTCATTATTAGGCATTATGCTCACACGAAATTCGTCAACTGAAAGCCTGATCGCGGGCAATGTAAAAGCAATGAAAATAAACTTCTATAGCGCTGAAGGAGCAGCCCTGAAGGCAGCCAGAGCCATTGAGAATGAAAATGATAATAATTTAAGAAGCAACAAGATAGTTACCACCGCAGGAGGAGGAACAATCAACTTCTATGGCGGGAATTCTACTGCACGAGACAGCATAGCCAAGACGTTAAAAAACCCCCAATCCTCCATTCCAAATTACAATACGTTGGCTTCAAGCAGCGGAGTTGAGATTGTTCCCAGAGGTGTAGCACCAGGTGCTTCACTGGACATAGGTACTTCTGAACGTACCAGTCGCAAATTTAGCATATTCGGAGTGTCAAACGCAGGTGGAAAAGGTCGTAAGGTAATAGAAATAGGTTATGTCAAGACCATATCACTAATAGAATAAATCTGGATATGATCTTTATGCCAAAAACAAATTTTACCTTTTTTAATATATCAAAGGAGTCGGCCATGCAAACAACTATTCAGAAACTTTTACACCAAAGTAAACAACCTTCTGTAAGGAGTGTTACTTTCTTGTTAATATCATTGTTTGCATGTACGCTAATTAACTTTCTTAACGTCCTAGATACGACTGCCTGCGATAATGTGACCATATCCAACGTCCCCATGGAAGTGGCAATAAAAGCTGCTCCACCAAACATAATGTATCTTCTTGACGATTCAGGCAGCATGGACTGGGAATTTATGACCAGTGAATCTGACGGACTTTTCTCAGGACGCTACTATGTATTTAAAGACGATGACTATGATCCTCAGGTGGACCATAATTATGGAACGGGCCACAGCATCAATCCATCGCTGGCCTTGTATTGGAAATCTCAATGGGCCGGTTATAACAAGCTCTACTATAACCCGCACAACGTTTATAAACCATGGCCTGAAATGACTGACGCCAACACGGTAACGCCGCGCTCAAACCCGATAAACTCCTCCCCAATATTTCACCTGTCCAACGAATTTGCCCATATTGCAGCCGACGATTATGGAGATGACTGGCAACATGCGTCGTGGGTGAATTGCGGAAACTTTACGGCAGAGTTTGAGAGCGCAGGAGATCACGACGTTTTTAAAATTGTGCTTGAAACCAATGGCACCTTAACCCTCCGGACATATGATGCTGGGGATTGTACTGATACCTTGGGACGCATTCTGGACGCCTCCGGCAATCCGTACAGGACAAGCGACTATCCAGACCCGAAACAACGTTCGTGGACTGGAAACGCCATTTACGATGATGATTGCGGCTCTCATTCATATTGTAATCCTACCTGTCGCAGTGAGGATTGGAATTTCTATATCCAGTTGGCTAATGTACCGGCCGGAACGTATTACATAGATGTAATGGAATACGGTGATGACGGTACCGGGAACTATACAATGTCCATCGATTTTACCGGGTCATGTTCCACCGCCCCATCACCGCCACCCAAGCCGGTACCGGTTACTATATACAACGCCCACTATTATGTCTGGGATGACAACAATACTAACGGCAATGTTGATGCCGGCGAAATATACCTGGTGAACTTTGAAGATACGAATGGTGACGGGACCCTGGACGCCAGAAAATTTTATAAGTTCACCGGTTCAGGTGATGTTGTGAATGCGGATGAACTGGTTCCAGTAGCTGACCAGGATGTACCAGATACAATCCGTGCATATAACAAGGACGACGATGGCAATCCTACTAGTGTGATGTCTTTTAGCGAAGAACTCCAAAATTTTGCTAACTGGTTCTCATACTATCGGCGCAGACAGTTCACAGCAAAGGCTGCCGTGGGTTTTTCAATAGATAGAATTGGCTGGGCACAGGTGGGCTTTTACACAATTAATAGCAGTAGCGACAGACAATGTGTACTTCCCATTAACGTGGTCAGCAGCAACGGTACAGTCCAAAATGATAAAGACGTATTATTGGACAAACTCTACCATGTTAGAGCAAGCGGATACACCCCCCTTAGGAGAGGTCTGAAAAAAGTCGGGCAATACCTGGCAAAAGGAGACGGAACAAACGGAGGTATGTGTAATTCGCCAATAGCATCCGCAGATGAAGGTGGAATGTGTCAGCAATCCTTTTGCATTGCAATGACAGATGGCTTTTGGAACGGATATAGTCCTGGGGTAGGTAACCAGGACGGGAACCAGGGTCCACCCTATGCGGACAACTATTACAACACCCTGGCAGACGTGGCAATGAAATATTACAAACACGATATCGCCCCCAATTTGGATGATGTAGTTCCCACCAATGCATGTGACCAGGCCGACTGGCAACACATGGTTACTTACACCGTCTCGTTTGGAGTCCACGGCACACTAGCTTACCCTTGGGTGGACAATGACAATGACGGCAAGGATGATGACCCTTGTTTCCTGAACAGTTCCACCCCAATGCCCCAGTGGCCCGATCCTCATAACGGTGATCAGGAAAAAATTGACGACCTGTGGCATGCTGCCGTTAATGGACGGGGACTGTTTTTCAGTGCCGCCAACCCTGCTGAGCTGGTGGACGCCCTTGACAGTATTACCAGTAA
>JALXCE010000275.1 GCA_026991055.1 Caldifarciminota bacterium
TATAAAACCATTGATGAGCACTCGCTCTACTATTCGGCCATGAAGCTTGCCGATGCCGGGGAAAAGGCGGCGCGAGAACTCGATTCAATTTCTAAAATAAAACCACCGGGGAGATTTCTCTTCAGATGGCAATCACCCATTGGAGAAGTCGTATTTGCCGGTGGGCAGGATGACACTCTCAAATTTACAAAATCACCCCTCATTTATGTAAATCTTGGAGGAAATGATATCGTTCATGGACCTCTCGGGGCCGGGATATTCGGAGTTTCCATTGCTATAGATATTGATGGAAATGACCGTTACATCTCAGATTCTACCATTTCTCAGGGGTGTGGCATTGTGGGGAACGGCGTTCTGATCGACTGGAGCGGAAATGACTTTTATTCAGGTGCCCGTGGGGCTCAGGGCTTTGGGCTCTATGGGCTCGGGTTACTCTTTGACAACAAGGGCGATGATATCTACAGGGCAGAGCTCGCTGCGCAGGGTGAAGGAACCAACGGCATCGGAATTCTGGCGGACAGGAAAGGCAACGACAGCTACTATATCTTTGGACAGGGCCAGGGAGCCGGGATTGCAGGTGGGGTTGGCGTCATCGTTGACCACTCCGGCAATGATCGCTATGTGGCTGAGCCTCTCTCCTCGGTGTTTGACCTTGGAGATTACCATTCAAAATTCAAAATCAATGCCAATGGTGCACAGGGTTACGGTGGTGGAAGAAGGGCAGATGGCTCAGACGGGCATAGTTATGCCGGCGGTCTCGGGGCACTCATTGATGTAAGTGGTGATGATAAATATTTTTCCGGCAACTGGACTCTTGGCGTTGGCTACTGGTACGGAATCGGTATTGTGTGGGATGGAGCAGGAAATGACGTTCATCGCTCCTGTTACTTCACACAGGGCTCAGGTGCCCATTATGCCATCGGTGCCCTCATAGATGAGTCGGGTGATGACCGACATGAGCTCTATGAAACTGCCGGAGCTGCCCTTGGCTTCGGCTGGGATTTTGTTGATGCACTACTCTTTGATCGCTCAGGGAATGATGCCTACAGGGCAAAAATCATCTCCATGGGAGTGGCCGAAATCCGCTCCAATGCATTCTTTATTGACCTATCCGGCAACGACACGTATGAAATTAAAAACAAAACCCTGAAGCTCGGAGCCGCTGACTTCAGAGAATCTTACAGGCAACCCAACCGTTACAGCCCTTATATTAGTCACGCAAAAGAATTTGGAATTTTTATTGATGGCGGTGGGGAAGATACATACAAAACACATGGTGGGGTTTATGGTAATGATAAAATCTGGCTTCAGCCTTCTAAATCTTCGAAAAAATATGGTGTCCAAAATTATGGGATTGGTGCAGACCTCAAGTCTGCCTATATCAGTGAGTTTAGAGAGTTTTAAAGGAGGTTGAAATGGCTCCAAAAATCAGCGTTGGAATAATAGACAACCTGGACGAGGCAAAGATTTCTGCAACGGGAAATCTCATCATTACTTCAGGAGATAATGTGGTCCTGAGAGGGGAAAAGCACACCATCAGGGTAAAAACCGTTAACTCCACTCCATTGCCATCGGTATTCAAGGTCTTTGTAAAAGAGTTTAAAAGCGAAAAAGAGGCAAGAGAATTTATTAAAAATTGTGATACGTGCGGCATTCAGCAGGTGGGGCGAGACCTGATTGATAATGGCAAAGTGGTTTTTTCAAACAAGGCTTATTGGGTCTATGTGAATGAATTTAATAATGAGGAAGATGCTGAAAGGGAGAAGGAAAGACTCGCGGCAAAAGGCTTTAATCCATGGATAAGAGAGGAATTTATTGGAAAACCCTACGGTCAGATTGAGCTCTCACTCGAGGATGGGAGAAAATTTATCCTCGACCCACCTGTGGAGATTTATCCGTGCGACAGTGACCATTTCACAGTCGTCTATGATGTCCCCATAGGAATTGGATACCACTGGCAGCACACACAGGACCTTTATTTCAGAGGGATTTTGAGGGTGCTTGTTGGGAAAAGGGGAAAGGTTGTGGTGGTCAACGAGCTTACAATCGACGAGTATCTTTTCAGTGTAAATTCCTCGGAGATGCCCAACGATGCCCATCTGGAGCTTCTCAAGGCCCAGACAGTTGCTGCACGCGGAACGGTGCTTGCTACAATGAAGAAGCATCATTACAACGACCCTTTCGATATCTGCCACGATGACCACTGCCAGGATTACAGAGGTGTGGGAAGGGAGCGGAAAAATTCCATCCGGGCAGTTTTTGAAACTGAGGGAGAGGTGCTCTTCTATGGTGATGAGGTATGCGATACGAGATTTTCAAAGATATGTGGTGGAATTTCAGAGGCTTTTGAACATGTATGGGGTGGTGAAGGCAAGCCCTATCTGGTCTCTGTAGCGGACACCTTAGAGGCTGTGGAATTTCCCGTCAATACTGAAGAGAAAGCGAGGCAGTTTATTGATTCTGATCCTGCCGGATACTGCAATCTCAATTCCTTTGAAAATGTTCCTGAGTATCTCGAATTTGCAAAACCGTTTTTTAGATGGGAGGTAAGCTATACAAAAGCAGAACTTTCCCGCATTTTTAGGAAAAAAACGGGCCTCGATATTGGTGAGATCGAGGATTTAATTCCCCTTGAGCGCGGGAATTCTGGCAGGATTAAAAGGCTCAAAGTGATCGGAAAAAGAGGGGAGAGAATAATTAATGGTGAGCTCAAGATCAGGCAGGCATTGCATGAATCCACACTTTATTCATCTATGTTTTATGTGATAAAAGATGGGGAGAGGTTCATTCTCAAAGGAGGTGGATGGGGGCACGGTGTGGGTATGTGTCAGATTGGAGCTGCCATGATGGCGGAAACAGGCAAAACTTACGACGAAATTCTATATCATTATTATCCTGGCTCAAAGCTGATAAAGGTTTATGAAGGACTGAAGAAGGCTCCCAAACCACCTGAAAACTTACCGTCGAAAAAGATTGACTGGGAAGGTTAGCGAATTTTGATAATCTTTACTTTTGAGTTACCGTAAATGGCGAAGTAAATACCGGGAGACAGGTGTGAGCCATTAAACGTCAGGCTTCGTGATACTCCAACGAGGCGACCTGTTGCATCAACTATTTTTACTCCCTGCCTGTTAAATCTCACGATTCCCCTGAAAACGGTTGATGAGGCACAAAGCGGCGAGGCATGATTCCAAGATGATTCGGCTACCCTTACAACACTACCTGCCTCTCTGAACCTTCTTATGAATTCTCCCTCATAGGCATCGGCAATCCTGCTGTTATATATGATCATGATGTTTTCATCGTTACTGGAGTTTCCACTCACGGTCCAGTTCATCGAGCCCGTTCCCACGATAGAGTCATCAACCACCATAAACTTATGGTGGAGGTAATAGTATCGGGGCCTCGTACTATCCTCATATACCTGTGCTCCATGGGACTGAAGGAGCTCAAAGGTTCTCCTGCTGTAGTACATACCTGAGTGTTCATAGACGCCCTGTATCCTTACGCCATTGTCCAGCCTATTTGCCATTGCACTGGCAAGTGACATGTGAGTGAAATAAAATATGTTGAAATCAATCGAAGTCTTTGAGCTTTCCGCAAGAGCTATAAGAAAATTGATCGGCGAATCCTGAGGAGAAAAATAGACGTCAATTCTTGTTCCGTTGACATAAACCGTGTGAAAAGGTGCTGTGTCCTGCTTGTCCCGCCCGGTACGGGCGTCCGTCGGATCCGGCATATAGGTTGTATCACCCCACATCTGGTTGAACTCAGCCTCAAAAATTCTTGCAAGAGAATGACTTTGAATCACAACTGCATTATCGGCATGAATATAGTTTGATGCGTTGTAGCTACCATTCCATACGACATCATTAGAGGTATCACTGTCCCAGTAATCTATCACCATAAACTTGTCATGCATGATGTGGTCGGTGGCATTCCTGTCGTTGAATTCGTCAACCACAATTATGCCGGCATTTCTCAAAGCTTCTGTTCTATTAAAGTAATTGTGCTCCGTTATTATTCTCACCTTTACCCCACGGTTATAGACGGAGAGAATGGAATCAACGACC
>JALXCE010000276.1 GCA_026991055.1 Caldifarciminota bacterium
GTTTCAAACCTCCTTGTTTTTTATTCTATAGTTGGCTGTCCAGTATCTAATTTTTAATCTACTACGTGGTGACCTGTCAAGGTTTAAATCGCTTGAAAAATTAATAATTTCTATAAATTCCGGTGATGAAGTGGCTTTCTTGAACTAATACAGACGAATCCCGCGTCCTCCCTCAATTTTTCGTCAATAAACTCCTCATCACTTCCGTCCGGAGGTGGACCGAAGAGTGTTGATAATCCCGAGGGAGGTTCAAATTTTGAATGCTCGAGCATCGAATTTATCTCTGAAATGGTGTAAAAATCAGCATACCTGTAGAAAAAGTGGCCTTGAGATTTAAGCTCCAAATAATATTTTCCCCAATCACTGTTTCTTGGTACGAGGCCAAGAATAATACGGCCTCCAGGTTTTAGAATGCGAAAAGCCTCTTTAACAAGCGATTCAGGTTCGTCGGCAAAACAGATTGTCACAATAAGAAAAAGCGTTTCAAAGGTGTTGTCGCGAAAAGGCGTCTGTCTTCCGTCTCCCTGCACCACTGATATTCCACGAGACCGCGAGATTTTAAGGGGATTGAATGCAGGATCGAGGCCATACTTAACCCCGAGTTTTCCAGCAAATCTACCTGTTCCTACACCGACCTCAATTGAGAATCCAGGTGCTGGGACCAGTTTTTTTAAGCAATTTAACTCAATTTTAAAAAGTCTTTCTCCGGGGAATTTTTCATACCAGGCATCATATCTGTCATATCTATCTTCAAATGGTCTGACTCTTTCCATTCATTCTCTCAATATTAAGTAGCCATCTTTTCACAGCGAGACCGGCAAAAAATCCCACCAGTCTTCCATTTTTCCCTACAACCCTGTGGCAGGGGATGAGGATTGGGAGCGGGTTTCTGTTTAAGGCCTGGCCCACTGCACGAGAGGCATTTTTCTTTCCTATTTTCTGAGCAATTTCACCATACGTTGATGTTCGTCCATAGGGAATCTTTCTCACTTCCTGGTAAACCTTTTTATAAAATTCTGGTGCGATTACTTCGATGGGTAGCTCAAAATTTTTTCTCCTGCCTTCGAAATATTCCTGCAGTTGCCGTTTTTCTCTATCAAATCTTCTATCATCACGCTGGATCACATAGTCCGGCAGATTCTTCTCTATCCACTCGAGGAACGGGTATATCTCTTTGATGAAGCTGATCTTCACAAGCCCTCGATCAGTTTTTGCGAGGGCTATCTTCCTCCCATCCATCGTTATGATGGTGTAGTAGACGTACTTCATCTCTCAATCTTCACCTCTTTTAATTTCACCAAAAGGGATGTGTCCTTATACCACACCTTTACCTTGAATGGCACCTTTGCTCCCTCGATTTTTTTATAGCTGTTGAGAAAAATTTTAATATCTTTGCCACTAACGAACAAGAGATTTCCTGAGTTATCATAAATTAGACGAAATCCTCTAAACTCATACTCATTTCCCTTTTTTAAGGCTATTCCGGAAAGGGTGTCTGTAAAGCCCAGGACATACTTCAAAATGGGTGACTTTATGCTGTCTGCGTTGAAGGTTATATTTCCGGACTTCATTCCAAAAGGTCCATAAATTTTCACCTTTATTACTTTCCCGTCTCTCTTAGCTATAAAATTCCCGTAATAGCTCAGGTCCTCATTTTTCAGGTTGAATGAGCCTGTAACGAATGTGATTTTCGATAGACTCTCACGGATGGGATTGGCCAGATAGGAAACAGGAACAGTGGTAACTTGTTCCTTCCTCGTGCAAGAGCTAATCAGGAACAACAATGTTACCGTCAAAGCTGTGAGGTAAGAGTTCTTCGAGTTCATAAATCTCAAAATTATCCTCATCTCCGACAATTACTTCCATGTGAGGGGAAAATTCCGCGAGTACCTGTCTGCATGCCCCGCACGGCATTATCTTCCCCCGGTCACTTGTAATTGCAATTGCCTTAAATTTTCTGAAGCCTTCGGATACAGCTTTGAAAACAGCAACTCGTTCAGCACATATGGTAAGACTGTAGGAAGCATTTTCAACATTTACACCGGTGAAAATTTCACCATCTTCTGTAAGAAGGGCAGCCCCCACTTTTAGCTTTGAATAAGGAGAATAAGAATTGCCGAGGGCCTCGCGAGCCTTTTGCATCAGATGCCTCGCTAATTCTTCATCCATAAAACGCTCCACCTATCATCTTCCCAGTGTATGAGTTTAAATTGTCGGCCATCCTTCGTTTTAGCAATAAATTCCTCCCTTGATAGGCCGGTCACATCTTTGATAGTACCGATAGGGATAACATCGACGAGCTGGACTTCTTTTCCTTCAATAGTTAAAGAGACAGGACGTTCATCCGCTTTGTAACCAGAGTAGGTTTTAACCTTTATTTTTCCTGTGTTTTTCATACCAGTCTTTGACGTACTGAACGATCTCCTCTGTGGGGGTGCCGGGACCAAATATTTTTCCAACCCCCATTTCCTCTAATTTTCTTGCATCTTCCTCCGGGATAATACCGCCACCAAAGAGAAGGACGTCGTCAAGCCCCTTCTCTTTCATAAGTTTTAACACTTTTGGGAAATAGGTCATGTGTGCACCTGAGAGGATGGAGAGTCCAATTACATCAACGTCTTCCTGCAGGGCGGTTTCCACAATCATCTCTGCGGTTTGATGCAAACCGGTATAGATGACTTCCATACCTGCATCTCTCAAGGCACGGGCAACAACTTTAGCACCTCTATCGTGTCCATCAAGCCCCGGCTTGGCTATCAGAACCTTTATTTTCTTCTCCATAGTCACCTCCCTGATTTTTTAATTTAAAGATAACACCTTCAAAAATCAACTCGAAAACACTTCACGTGCCTGGGCTTGTTCGAAATTTCCCCCCTCCTCTCCTCCCCCCACGCACTTTGTGCGTGGGGGGAGGAATAAGGTGGGGGGGTAAATTTTTCCTCAAAAATCAAAGAATTTGAGATTTTTTCGAAAACGCTTCACGTGCCTTGACACAGTTTAGAAACCGGTGTAAAAATAAGAGGCCTACTGGGGCGTCGTCTAATGGGCAGGACACAGGATTTTGGATCCTGTAGTGGTGGTTCGAATCCACCCGCCCCAGCCAGAGAAGAAGAGATCGGGGCGTAGCGCAGTCCGGTTAGCGCGCTTGGTTCGGGACCAAGAGGTCGCTGGTTCAAATCCAGTCGCCCCGATTTTTTTATATTGACATTACTTCATAACACGGTTAAGATATTGACCAAATTGGTCAACTATTATGGAGAAGGAAAAGTCCCAGAAAAAGGATAATGAGCCTAAAAAGCAGGCTTCGAGTTCTTCCATGTTTATCATGCTAAAGGAAGGGGATATCTGCCCCAACTGCGGTCTTGGAAGGATAAAACGGGGCCCCACCGGGGATCTCGTATGCGAAATCTGCGGCTACGGGACTATTCCCAGAACCTGTTAAATTCAATAGGAGGTGAATTTAAAAATGGCGTTGTTAGGTGAAAAGGATAGAGAATACCTTAAAAATCTCTTTGCCGAAAAAATGGAAAACGATGTTAAAGTCGTTTTCTTCACACAGAATATAAACTGTGACTATTGTCCAGACACCGAGATGATCCTTAAAGAAGTGGAGGAACTCTCGGACAAGATCAAAGTTGATGTGCATAACTTTGCCACTGAAAAAGAGCTTGCAGAAAAATACGGTGTGGATAAAGTGCCGGCTATTATCCCTCTTCAGGTAAAGGGAGATGAGGGGAAGGACTTTGGAATCAGGTTCTTCGGAATCCCTTCAGGATACGAGTTTACCTCACTCATAGAGAGTATAATTGGAGCCTCCACCGGAAAAACAGACCTTTCTGAAAAGACGAAGAACGCGATAAAGAATATCAAAGAGCCTGTTCACATCCAGGTTTTCATCACTCCTACATGTCCTTATTGTCCGAGAGCAGTGATGCTTTCACATAAGATGGCCATTGAAAGTGAGGCCATCAGGGCAGATATGATCGAATCCATAGAGTTTCCACAGCTTGCGGATAAATATGGTGTTTACGCAGTACCCAAGGTAGTGATCAACGATAAGGTTGAGTTTGAAGGAGCTCTACCTGAGCCTCAATTCCTTGAGAAGGTTTTAGAGGCAGTAGAGGTAGAGGTTTAAGAGAGAATATTTAGGGGGCGGCGCCCGAAGGGCGCCGCCCCCCTTTCAATTTTTACCACCTCCAAATCCCCCCTTAAATTCTAAAAACTCTTAAGCAAAACTAACCAAAAGGATGTTTATTTCTAATCCTTGCCATATGACGTATTACCGGGATGCCCGGGTATCCAACTTGTTCTAAAAATTTGAAATCATCATAATTTCCAGAAGCAAACTCCTGCCTTTCGTCTCCCCGCGCTGCTTATGGAGAAATTAAAAAATATGTTTCCCATACTAATCCTTTCAGAATTGCTCAGCTACAAGGTGGGTTTGAGGTTTACAAAATATTAATTAAAAATCATTCAATTTCAGCTTGACATGGAAATTGTGGAATAAGTATAATTCTCTCCCGATGGCTGAAATTGGACAATATTCAATTTACATAGCTTTTTTAATATCCATCCTTTCATCTTTGTTCTTTATAGTCGGTCTGGCTAAAAAGGATTATGCCTTTAGGCTTTCAGCCCTTCGCGGGCTCTACGTTATCTTTGGACTCCTAACCCTCGTCATGATTTCACTACTATATGTCCTTATTACTTCCGATTTTAGCGTGGAATACGTTGCTCATTATACAAATAGTGAATTGCCACTTTTCTACAAAATCACAGCTCTATGGGCCGGGCAATCTGGCTCCCTTGTTCTCTGGATATGGCTACTCGGGCTCTTCACCATCATTGTAATTCTCGAAAATAAAGGCGATATTTCAGACTTCAACAGCTATGCCTACATGATACTGTCATTCACATTTCTCTTTCTGCTTCTCATCCTCTCATTTTTCTCAAATCCTTTGAAGAAAATGGAATTTACACCGCCTGATGGTGTGGGCATGAATCCACTCCTGCAGAACATCTGGATGATAATCCATCCTCCCACACTTTATCTCGGTTATGTTGGATACGCAATACCATTCTCTTACGCCTTTGCCGCCCTTTTCACAGGTAAAATAGACGAGGAATGGATCATCAGGGTAAGGAAATGGTCACTTCTTGCATGGATTTTTCTGACAACTGGTATATTCTTCGGGGCAAGGTGGTCATATATTGAGCTCGGATGGGGTGGATACTGGGGTTGGGACCCTGTCGAGAACTCATCTCTCATTCCCTGGCTTCTTGGTACCGCTTTCCTGCATTCAATAATTGCACAGGAGAGGGGGAACATTCTAAAAAGATGGTCCATCATCCTGATATTCCTCACTTACATTACTGCGATTTTTGGTACCTATATCTCAAGAAGTGGAATCATCTCCTCTGTTCACGCCTTTGCTCAGAGTCCGCTTGGGAACTTCTTCCTGATATACATGGTGGGACTTACCATCCTCCTTGTTTACCTCATCATTAAGAGGAATAACCTGCTCCAGTCTCAAAGGAAAATTTCTAACCTGCTTTCGCGCGAGGGCTTTATTTACCTCACAAACTGGGTGTTCTTTGCCCTTGCCTTTGTGGTGTTTGTTGGAACCACGATACCACTTTTTACAAAAATTTTCACCGGAAAAGAGATAACGGTAAAAACCAGCTTTTACAATCAGTCTTCTCTACCTTTCTTTGCCGTGATTCTAATTCTGATGGGGATCTGTATTCATCTTGGCTGGAGAAGGGCACGCTCAAAGCATCTCATGAGGGGCGTTGTAATTCCAGCCGGCATAAGCCTCGCGCTCGGCGTGGTTTACTGGTTCCTCGGTGCTCATGATGTACTTCCCCTTGTTATGTATATTCTCACCACTTTCATGCTTCTGTCCACGCTTGAGGATTTCTGGTCTGATCTCAAAACTCGCCTCAGGAGGGACAGAAATATTTTCAAGTCCATCTGGAAAATGTTCATGCTAAACCCGAGAAAGTACGGAGGATATGTTGTCCACCTTGGTATAGCCCTCACGGCACTGGGTATCATAGGCTCTGGCTATTACCTGCATCAGGATGATTTTAAGGTGGCGCGAGGTGAAAAGCACAGGGTGAAGAATTTCACACTGGAATACACCGACCTATTTTCATACAACATCCCAAACGCGCAAATTGTTCAGGCAGTGGTAAAGGTCTATAACTCCAAAGGCAAACTCGTGGATACATTGAAGCCTCAGAAAAGGTTTTATGTCAATTGGGAAAATGAACCGAGCTCGGAGGTAGACATCTATCCCTCTATTTATGGCGATCTTTATATTTCCCTCTCCGGCTGGGAGAAGAGAGGTAAGATTGCGTATTTCCACGTTATGGTTGAGCCTCTGATTCAGGTCTTGTGGGCTGGCACGTTACTCGTCATTTTAGGGGGAATCCTCGCATACAATCCCTGGAGCAGAAAAGGATGATTGCTGCCATTGTGATAGGTATAATTGCTGCTCTGTCTCTCTATTACGTGCTTGAGCCCATCATTCTGAACATCGCTGTTCCATCTACAGGAGTAAGAGAACGGAAAAATATTTCGGTTCACTACTATGAAGCACTTCGAGAGCTCGAGTACGAGCTTGAGTCAGGGAAAATTGATAGAGAAGAGTACGAACGTTTGAAGGAAGAGCTCAAGCACCAGATGGGGATTGAAGAACAATCTTCTTAAACTTTAATGCATCCTCGAACATGTTTGTATTGTTAAACATCACATAGGAAGGCTTATTCCCGGGCACCATCTCGAACAATTCTCGAAGTTCATCATCATTGTATTCATAGCGGTATCCTTTCCCGCGTCCATGAAGACGAAAGTATGCGATGTTTCCGCCAAGATAAGTTCCTTTAAACGGGTCCACAGCATGTGAAATACCGGCTTCGTTTAATATCATTCTCACAGTATCCTCATCCCACTGGCCCCGTGGCTCCCATACATAGGAAAATTCATCGCTCTGCCATTTTTTAAAGAATTTGAGGATGTTTGAAATATTCTCATCGGTGGGTTTGAAAGACGCGGGAGTTTGAAATACGATAACTCGCGCGTTTAAAATCTCTGCTGCTCTTAAAGTTATTTCCATCGCCCGTGAAACCTCGGATGTATCCTTGAAATATCCAAAATTTGCAGTGTCTCCAAGCTCCCCCTTAAATCTTTTATAAGTGGGGCTTCTGAATGGATGAGTGATAACCTGAAGTGCCTTGACGGTAAATTCAAACTCTTCTGGTGCAGAATCACGCCATTTTTGCAGGGTTTTCTCACTTACAACCGTGTAAAAAGTTTTCTGTGTTTCAACAGCATCGAGGGATTCAAATAATTTCTTCATTGAAACCGGGAATCCGCAGGTTCCAACCTTAATCATTTTGCGTACACAAGCTCTTCTTTGATGTAAGAGTTGATATCCCTTTCCACGTATTTGACGGCGGTCAGGATTGCATTTTTAATTGCAAGTGATGTGGAGCGTCCGTGACCGATGATAACCACCCCATCAACACCCAGAAGTGGTGCACCTCCATATTCTTCATAGTTCAATTTTTTCTTAAGCCGTTTGAAAACCGGCTTCAGGATGAGACCGGCAATAGAGGCAAGGATACTCTTCTTCACCTCATCCCTTATGAGTTTCATGAAAACATTAATAGCCCCCTCACCAAACTTCAGGACGACGTTACCGGTAAAACCGTCTGTAACGATCACATCTGCAACACCTTCGAGAACATTATTACCCTCCACATGCCCAATAAAATTAAGGTGAGGATTTGTCTCAAGGAGCTCGCGTGCCTCCTTTATAAGCTGATTCCCCTTACTCTCCTCTTCTCCAATGGAGAGTAATCCAATCCTCGGGTCTCTCACATTAAGGATGAATTCCATGAATACCTTTGCCATTAAGGCATACTGCAGCATGTGCTCAGGTTTGGTCTGAATATTGGCCCCTACATCGATAACAATAGTAAACCCGCCTTCCAGTGTGGGAACCAGAGCTGCAATTCCCGGCCTCTTAACGCCCTCGAGTCTACCGAGAATTTTCAGAGAATAGGCCATCACAGCGCCTGTGTTTCCAGCTGATACAAAGGCGTCTGCCTGCCCATCGGCTACCAGCTTGAGGCCAACAGCAATTGAGGATTCCGGCTTTTTCCTCAATACCACAGAGGGTTTATCGTGCATAGTCACCCTCTGCGGTGCATCAACGATGAATAACTTTTTCCCCCGACACTTCTTGGGGCCAAGGGTTTCCTCAATTAAACGTTTATCCCCCACCAGCAAAATTTCTATATCGTCATTCTCTTCACAGACTTTAACCGCCCCCTCAATCTCTATAGCTGGCGCCCTGTCACTACCAAAGGCGTCAAGGGCAACCCTGACTGACATGATTTATGCCTGGGCCTCGCCCTCAGCTGCTTTTTCTTTAACCCTTACCTTTACCTCGATGACCTTTTTGCCATCATAGTAACCACAGTAAGGGCAGACCCTGTGGGGGAGCTTGGGTCTTCCACAATTAGGGCAAACTGAAAGTGCCGGGGCAGATGCGGTATAGTGTGTACGACGCTTTCTGCCTCTCGCTCTCGAATGTCTTCTCTTTGGAACCGGCATTTTGATTCCTCCTTCAAGATTTGTTGGGTCTCAATTATAATGTCATGGACACCTAAAATGAATGTCCTTCTCATAAATCCGCCAATATACGATTTTGCTGCCCACGATTTTTGGCTCAAACCCTATGGTCTTGTTCATATAGCCGGAATTCTGAAGAAAGCGGGAATCTCTGTTCAATTCTTCGACTTCATGGATAGGTCCCACTTTCCACATATCAAACCAGATAGATACGGCAGAGGGAAATTTCCCGGAATTGAAGTAAAAAAGCCCGGTGTGCTTGAATTTGTTCCGCGAAAATATAAAAGATACGGCGCTCCACAGGAAAGGTTCGTGGAATTTTTAAAGGGGATAGATGAGCCAGAATTTGTCCTAATCTCCACAGGAATGACCTACTGGTATCCTGGCGTAGAAGAAGTGGTTGAAATAACAAGAGAAATGTTTCCTCGTTCGAAAATTGTCCTTGGTGGAACCTATTCGTCCATAATTCCTGAGCATGCAAAGGAGGTAATAAACCCGGAGCACATTTCTACAAATACCGTGAAACTTTTTGAATTTATGGGCATTAATAAACCTCCTCTCAATGCCCATCCAGATTGGGGATTCTATCACTATCTGCCATACGGGGTGATAAAACTCACAGAAGGGTGCCCATTTAGATGTACCTACTGTGCTGTCTGGATTCTCCATTCACACTTCAGAATCAGGAACTTAAGCGAAGTGGTGGAAGAAATAAAGTATTTTCGCGATAGAGGAATAAGAGATATTGTGTTTTACGATGATGCGCTGCTTGTCAATCCTCAGCGGGGCATTTTACCCCTGCTTGAAATGGTAAAAGACTGGGGCTTGCGGTTTCATACTCCCAATGCCCTTCATGCAAAGTTCATCACATCCAAGGTAGCAAGAGCCATGTACGATGCAGGATTTGAGAGCATCTACATAGGTTATGAGACAACTGATCCTGAGCGTCAAAGGGCAACAGGTGGCAAAGTTACTTCAGAAAACTTTTACAATGCCGTTGAAAATCTGCTCTCGGCCGGATTTTCGCGCGAGCAGATAACAGTTTATCTGCTTATGGGGCTTCCCGGACAGCCTCCCGAGGAAGTGGAGCAGGGGATGCGAGAAGTCTCGGAACTGGGCTTAAAAATTATGCTCTCCGAGTACTCACCTATACCCGGCACACCGGATGGAGAGAAAGCTAAGGCCTACGCCGATGTTGATGAGCCTCTCCTTCAGAACAACATTGTGTTCCCTATCATCTATTACGGATACGAGACGGTCAGGCGACTGAAATCGTTGAAAAATTTATTAAATCGCCAATAATGCCTCAAAGATATTGCTATTAAGGCAATATTAAAACTTGACAAACTTTAAATATAGTTTTAATCTAATCGAAACAAGAATCGCAAAGGAGGTAGAAAATGGCGAGATATGAGAAGGATATAGATGATCCTCGCAAAGATATATTCTCGGCACTGTCATGTGGAAGGAGAATCCTTATACTCGAGCTACTGAAAGAGGGAGAAAAGTGTGCATGTGACCTCATTCCTATACTTGGAATTGACCAATCGGCTGTCTCAAGACACCTGTCTATTCTGAAAAAGGCGGGTATTCTCAAGTCCCGGAAGAAAGGAGTGAACGTTTACTACAGTGTCGCAGACGAGCGCGTTTACGACCTCATCAAAACTGTGGGGGATATGGTTCGGGATAGAAATCTAAAGCTACTCGAAAAACTCAAATAATCCTATGGGATATAAAATCCTGAAGAAGAGGGTGCTTGGGCCTGGATCCAAGCTAATGGAGATAGAGGCGCCTTTTGTTGCAAAGGCAGCAAAACCCGGTCAATTCATCATCCTTCGAGTATTCGAAAAGGGAGAAAGGATACCTCTGACCATTGCACGGACCGACAGGGAAAGGGGCGTTGTTACCATTATTTTCCAGGAAGTAGGCAAGACCACTATACATCTTGGCTTATTGAATGAAGGTGATGAGCTGGCAGACTTTGTCGGTCCTCTCGGTAAACCTACTGATATTGAGAACTACGGGACTGTGGTTGCCATCGGTGGAGGATTCGGCACCGCTGTGCTGCTCCCTCTGGTCACTGCACTTAAAAAGGCCGGTAATAAAGTGATTACAATCATTGGCGCACGTACAAAAGAACTCGTTCTCTTAGAAGACGAGATGAAGAAAATTGTGGATGAGGTTCTAATAACCACTGACGATGGTTCATACGGAATGAAGGGGCTTGTCACAGATGGGCTGAAATTTTTGATGGATCGTGAGAAAGTGGATGCTGTCTACGCAGTGGGGCCTGTGCCAATGATGAAGGCAGTTGCGGATATGACTCGTGGACCAGGGATAAAGACAATTGTTAGCCTGAATCCGATCATGGTGGATGGAACTGGTATGTGTGGAGCGTGCCGCGTTGAGGTTGGAGGAAAGACAAAGTTCGCATGCGTGGATGGCCCTGAGTTTGACGCCCACGAAGTCAATTTCGACCTACTTATGAAGAGGCTCAAAATGTATCGTAAAGAAGAACAGTACTCCCTTGAACTTTTTAAGAAGAGACTGGAAAAGGAGGCAGTCTGATGGCACGGAGGCTCAAGCTTGAAAGAACCCCTATGTCAAAACTTCCCCCTGAAGAAAGGATCACAACCTTCGAAGAAGTCGCACTTGGGTACACACCGGAAGAGGCTATCATCGAGGCAGAAAGATGCCTTCTCTGCAAAAGGCCACCATGCGTGGCAGGATGTCCTGTATCCATTGATATTCCGTCTTTCATCGAGCTCATCAAGAAGGGGGACTTCATAGGAGCTGTCAAAAAGATCAAAGAGGCAAATCCCCTTCCAGCGATCTGTGGCCGCGTATGCCCTCAGGAAGACCAGTGCGAAATGAAGTGTGTGGTGGGAATTAAGGGCCAGCCAGTGGCCATTGGACGGCTTGAAAGATTCGTCGCTGACTACGAGGCAAGCCAGGGAGAGGTTGAAATTCCTCCAAGACCAGCGCCAAAAGGTAAAAAGGTTGCAATTATTGGCTCTGGACCTGCAGGCCTAACCTGTGCCAGCGAGCTTGCGAAGAAAGGATACTATGTCACAATTTTTGAGGCATTACACAAGCCCGGCGGCGTTCTCATGTACGGTATTCCCCAATTCAGGTTGCCAAAGGAGATTGTAGCGAGGGAAATTGATTACGTTCAGAAACTCGGTGTTGAAATATTCACAAATTTTGTTGTTGGCAAAACCCGGACACTGGATGAACTAATGAGTGAGGACGGCTACGAGGCTGCCTTTGTTGCCACAGGTGCTGGATACCCGCGTTTTATGGGCATTCCGGGTGAGAATCTGCTCGGGATTTATTCCGCAAACGAATTTTTGACTAGGATTAACTTGATGCGTGCTTACAAGTTCCCCGATTACGACACACCTATAAAGGTTGGTAAAAGGGTGGTGGTAGTTGGAGCCGGTAATGTTGCGATGGATGCCGCAAGGTCAGCACTTCGAGCAGGTGCAGAAAAGGTGACCATTGTCTACCGCAGGTCGAGAAAGGAAATGACTGCAAGGATTGAAGAAATTGAGAATGCAGAGGAAGAGGGTGTTGAACTCAAAATCCTGACCAATCCTGTGCGCTACATCGGAGATGAAGATGGATGGGTAAAAGAGGTTGAAGTGATCAAAATGAAGTTAGGTGAGCCTGATGAATCTGGCAGACGTCGTCCTATCCCCATTGAAGGCTCTGAGTATCGCATTCCGGTTGATACTGTGGTAATCGCCATTGGGCAGGTTCCAAACCCAATTGTGCCCCAAACCACGCCGGGACTCGAAACAACAAGACACGGAACAATTGTTGCCAATCCCAAAACCCATGCCACAACCCGCGAGGGAGTCTTTACCGGTGGAGATATAATGACCGGAGCTGCCACAGTCATCCTTGCTGCAGGCAGTGGAAAAACTGCAGCAAAGTATATTGACTATTACCTGACTCACAAGGACGAACCAGGAATCTGGGAGAAGATATTTAAAGGTGAGGTTTAATTAGAGTTCTACATCTATTCGATCGGAACTCTGGATATTTCTCTTGAGTAAGTAAGCTAAGCTGGGGCTCAACACTGGGGTTGTTCCCGACGTACGGAAAAGCTTGGTCACCGGGCTAATTTCTATGGGTTGATTTACCCTGTAAAATCGCAAAGTCGGATGTAAAACTGTTCCTTGTTTTCTTCCCTTAACTCTCTGATGTTAGAGAAATTTCAACCACCCCCTCCCCTAACTTCTATCTGTAAACTACATTCTTCGGTATGTTGTCGGTGGTGCCGTGGGAGAGCTTGTGCTTGAGCACCAGCTTTTCCCACTGCTTGTCCACATATTTCTGGATATATTCAACCTTATCCTCTGTCAGGTGACGAAATCTTCCCTGAAGTTTCAGGTATTCTTTTACAGGCAACCCTTTCGGCCAATAGTTAATCGTGTATTTCTCACCATATTCCTCAATTTCATAAAGCGGGAAAACCTTTGTTTCCACAGCAAGTCTTGAAACTCGGATGGACATATCAGATGCTATCTTCCATCCAGGTGGACAGGGTGATAGAACATGGATAAAGCGGGTTCCTCTGATATTCTTTGCCTTCTTGAATTTTCTAATGAAATCTTCAGGAAAAGCCACTGTAGCCGTTGCCTGATAAGGGATACTGTGGGCTGCTAAAATCTCCATAATAT
>JALXCE010000277.1 GCA_026991055.1 Caldifarciminota bacterium
AGAGTAGGTGAAGGGCTACAACTGAAATTTCTTTCGCATAAAAGTTTAAGAAGAATCTTTGGGAGGTCTTGGCCCAGTTGTTTACTGCCTCTTAAGCAAAAAAGAAACCTCCTCTCCCCGCATAAATACTTGCGGGGAGAGGATAAAGGTGAGGGGTTACATCTGAAACCACTTTATTTTACTCGCATATAAACTGGTAGCTGTCTTTAAATTGGGTCTTTTTTCCAGATATACTCACCAACCTGTGAGTGGGTTTGAAAGTATGCCAATTCTTGGGTCATGCCCCACGCACTTTGTGCGTGGGGCATGACCTCATAAATTCCTTTAAAATTCCATTCCTCAAAATTTTCCCAATTATGCCACTTAACCTCTTGAAAATTTGTGGGGAAAAATTTAATATCACAAAAACAGTGTTAAAAAGGAGGTACGAAGATGGCATGTCGTAAAAAGGCAAAGGACCCGAAAGAGCTCGATGAAATTCAGAAGAGGATATTGAAGGCACTCGCAGAGTTCACAGAGCCTGCAGGATGCAAAGAGATAGCCGAAAAGGCTGGTCTGCCTACACCAAAGGTTACAGGCAAGCTGAGGGGACTCAAGAATCGCGGATTTGTTGAGAGTCCAGTTAAAGGGAAATACGTGATAACTGCGGAAGGAAAGAGTTTGATATAAACGGTTGCGGAGGCGCGTACGCGCCTCCGCAACCCAAAAATTCACCCTCCAAGATAAGCTTTCTTCACGTCCTCATTGTGCAGCAAGTCTTCACCTGTTCCTTCGAGAACTATTTTCCCGGTTTCAAGAACATACCCATAATCGGCAATCTGGAGAGCAGCCATTGCATTCTGCTCAATTAAAAGAATGGTGGTTCCCTTCTTATGAATCTCCTGAATGGATTTAAACACATCTTCTACCAGCTTTGGTGCAAGACCGAGGGACGGTTCATCAAGCATCATGAGTTTTGGCCTCGACATCAACGCACGTCCCAGAGCGAGCATCTGCTGCTCACCACCGGAGAGCGTCCCCGCAAGCTGACTCTTTCTTTCAAGCAACCTCGGGAAAAGTGAAAAAACATAGTCAAGGTCCTTCTTAAATTCTTCATCCTCGGGCCTATTGTATCCACCCATCAGGAGATTTTCATATACCGTTAGATTGGCAAAAACTCTTCTTCCCTCAGGAACAAGTGCAATACCTTTTTTCACAATATAGTGGGAAGGCTTTCCTGTTATGTCTTCACCCTGATAGTAAATTTTCCCTTCTCTGGGTTTAACAAGTCCAACAATGGTTCTTAGTGTAGTACTTTTGCCGGCTCCATTTGCACCGATAAGTGTCACAATCTTACCCTCTGGGACTTCCATGGAAATACCTTTGAGGGCATGAATTCCACCGTAAAATACGTGTAAATTCTCGATTTTAAGCAACTTTCCTCGCCTCCCCTAAGTATGCCTCGATAACCCTTGGATTATTCCTGATCTCTTCGGGTGTGCCTTCTGCAATTTCCTCACCGTGGTCAAGCACCTTGATCCATTCACAGATACCCATGACAACCTTCATATCATGCTCAATAAGCAAAATTGTCAGATTCATTTCATCTCTCAGCTTTCTTATCAAATCCATCAACTCGGAAGATTCCTGCGGGTTCATGCCAGCGGCCGGCTCGTCGAGCAAAAGCATTGTGGGATGTGTGGCAAGAGCACGGGCAATTTCGAGCTTTCTCTGATGACCGTAGGGCAAACTGCCCGCCTGATCGTGCGCAAATTCTGTCAATCCAACAAGGTCAAGTAATTCCATTCCCTCATGATACATCTTGTTTTCATCTTTAAAGAATCTTGGCAGCCTGAACATCGCTTCAAAGAAGCTAAATTTTCTGTGGATATGAAAGCCAGTCATCACGTTCTCGATCACGCTCATTTCAGGGAAAAGTTTGATGTTCTGAAAAGTCCTCCCAATTCCTTTTTTGGTTATTTTATTGGGCTTGAGTCCGGTGATATCTTCGCCTCTGAAATAGACCTTTCCCTCTGTTGGCGTAAGGAACCCAGTAATCACGTTGAAAGCAGTTGTTTTTCCAGCTCCGTTTGGCCCAATCAGTCCGTAAATCTGGTGCTCCTGAATCTCAATATTCAGATTGTTAATTGCCGTCAAACCCTCAAATTTCATTACAATGCCTTCGGTTTTCAAAATGGCAGCCATGCTATGCCCTCCTCAAAACTTTTCTGTTAATAAATGAAAATAGACCATCCCAGGAGAATTCTTTCCTCCCCATAATTCCGTTTCTCGCGAAGATCATCAGTAATATCAACAGGACGGAGAAAGTTACCATTCTCATGCCCGGAATCCCTGGTGTATGAAGGCCAAAAATCACATGTGGCTCCTCCATCCATCTCAAGAGCTCGGAACCCCACGCGAATAAAATTGCACCAATTATAGCGCCAGTTGTGCTCCCAAGACCACCTGCCACAATCATGATAAGCAGGTTAAATGTGAGGAAAAAGGTAAATAGCCTGGGGTCAATCGTTGTCAGCAAGTGAGCGAGAAGTCCACCCCCGACACCCTCAAAGAAAGCAGCCACGACAAAGGCCAGCATCTTGTGCCAGAAAACATTAATTCCCATCGCCTGCGCGGCTGCTTCATCCTCCCTTATTGCTTTCATTGCCCGCCCATAGCTTGAATTCACGAGGCCAACGATGAAAAATACCACCACAACAGCTGTTCCCCAGGTCCACCAGATATTCGTGTACTGCCTCAGGCCTTTGAGTCCAAGAGCACCGTTTGTAAGAGGAATTAGATTCGTGGCAAAAACTCTCACGATCTCTCCAAATCCAAGAGTAACAATTGCAAGGTAGTCACCTCTGACACGGAAAACCGGGATTCCCATCAAAAATGCCAGAATTGCTGTCACAACTCCGCCAGTAAGAATCGCGGGCAGGAATGGAATGGAAATGTGATTTAAGGGCGAAATACAGGGCTGAATGATGAATGTCATCGCCTTTTCCTGCGGGGTCATCGTGAGAAGGGCCGCCGTGTACGCACCAATTGCTACAAAGGCATTTGGCTCAAGTGAGAACTGACCGGTAATTCCATTGATCAGGTTATATGAAACGGTCAGGATGATATAAATCGCCGTAACGTTCAGAATCTGTATTACGTAGCTGGATGCATGTTTGTTGAGATAAGCTAAAAGCAAAAACAGAAAAACAATACTCACCGATGTTAGGATCCAGTTTCTAATTCGCTTTTTGTCAATCATTCTGGCAAAACCTCCCCCATGATACCAGTAGGTTTAAAGATTAGAACTCCGATTAGCAGGAAAAATGCCACAGCGTCCCTGTAACCTGCCAGCTGAGGGAAGAAAGCGACGAACAGAATTTCAATAACACCAAGAAGAATTCCACCTATTGCAGCACCAACGACATTTCCGATTCCGCCAAAGACAGCCGCAACGAATGCTTTTAACCCGGGGATGATACCCATTAACGGGTTAATCTGTGGGTATTTCATGGCCCACATTATTCCACCTGCTGCAGCAAGAAACGAACCGAGTGCAAACGTGAAAGAAATCACACCATCCACATCTACCCCCATGATCCTTGTAGTATCCATATCACGAGAGATCGCCCTCATCGCCATTCCACGGCGTGTCCTGTAAACAATATAGAATGTAAGAATGAGAAATACTGCCGTGAAAAATGGAATCCAGAGACTCAGAGCCGGGATTGTTACTCCTTTCACGTTGAAGATAGCGCCGAAGAGATGCGGAATTTTGAATCCTTTTGGTCTTCCACCAAATACCACTATTCCGAAGTTCTCGAGGAAGAAGGAAACACCAATAGCCGTGATAAGGGCTGAAATCCTTGGTGCGTTTCTTACAGGCTTGTATGCCCCTCTGTCGATCAATACTCCCAGTATCGCTGTCAAAATCATGGCGATAGGAAAGCTGATATACCAGGGTATCCGGAAGATTATGTAGCCGAAGAAGGCGAAGTAGGTGCTCATCATCATCACATCGCCGTGAGCGAAGTTGATGAGACGGATGATACCGTAAACCATTGTGTATCCAATGGCTATCA
>JALXCE010000278.1 GCA_026991055.1 Caldifarciminota bacterium
GCTCGAACAGACGCAAGGGCGGTTGAGGGGCTCAGGAAAGCCATTGAACGTGCGCAGATGTATGCAGAAGCCGGAGCAGACATAATTTTTCCTGAAGCACTGATTAGCAATGAGGAATTTGAGCTTTTCAGGCGCGAAATTCACATTCCACTCCTGGCAAACATGACTGAGTTCGGTCGCACACCTTACACCACTGTAAAAGAATTCTCTGAAATGGGCTACAACATAGTGATTTTCCCCGTTACAGCATTGAGAATGGCCCTAACTGCAATCGAGGATACATATAGAGAGCTCTCAAAGAAAGGCACCCAAAGAGACCTCTTACCGCAGATGATGACGAGAGAAGAACTCTACCGTCTTATCAACTATTACGATTACGAGGAATTTGATAAGGAATTGAGTGGGAAAAAGGATGATTGGATTAGATAAGCGTGTTCAGGGCAAATACCGGCGTACCAACTGGCTTGCCGAGCCTTCTTGACACGACTCCACACTTGATTTGGAGAAGGAGGAAAACTTCTCTCGATGCATCATCAAGAGTCTCAAAATTTGCATGCCCTTTGGCAAGCACAATATCTGCTGAGTTGAAATGCTCCATAAACTCTTCGCTCACCTCTTTAAAGTCAACTCCAAGGGCATCAGAACCGGTTTCGATCACTTTGATTCCGCTGATATCCAATCCCTCGAGGTCATAAGCGGTAACGTCATTCAAAACGGGACCGCTTTTTACAGCTAAGAGTTTTTCTTCCACATCGAGGTTCTTTAAAAAGTAAATATCAAACACCACCTCACCCGCGTTGTCTGCAATGAGGAGGAATTTTTTGGCATTCTGGAGCTTTTCTTTAAAAATGTCGTAGTGGTCAATGCCAAAACCCATCTCAAAATTTCTTTTTAAGGTTTCGATGACATCAAATTTATCCTGAGTTCCAAGGTCAATGATGTTCCCCGAGGCCGTCAAAATAAGTCTGTATTTTAGAGGGTCTTCTGAAGCCTCTACCTGATCACGAACTTTGTCCAGGATATCCAGAGCGAGCTTGTTGTGCTCTTTTTTAAACTCTTTGTAGGGGTCTTTAACCGGGAAGTACTTGCTACCCGTTCGTATCGAACGGGTAGCAATGTACGCCGGCGAATAATTTAAGTCCAGTCCTTTGATATACTCCCAGGATTCCTTTATGGCATCTAAAATTACTTCATCATCCATCCCCGCTGCCCTCATAAGACGTAACACCTGATTGAGGGCACAGGGAAAACACTCAGGACCCGCTTTCACTTGCCTTCTTCCTGCTCCTTTTTGGCTTCTTCGATTATCTTCTGAGCGATCTCTTTTGGCACTTCCTGATAGTGGGAGAACTTCATTGTGAATGTGCCACGTCCCTTTGTAATGGACCTGAGCGTTGACGAATATTTGTAAAGCTCTGCAAGAGGCACATGGGCCTTGATTACCTGCATCTTCCCTTCGGCTTCCATCCCAAGGATTCTGCCGCGACGTGAATTCAAGTCACCAATCACATCTCCCATGTATTCCTCGGGGACCCTTACCTCGACCTCATAAACAGGCTCAAGGAGGTACGGGTCTGCATTGGCCTCAGCCTCTTTAAATGCCATGGAACCAGCAATTTCAAAGGCAAGGTTAGATGAATCAACCGGATGGTACTTTCCATCGTAAAGGGTTACTTTAACATCAACCACTTTGTAACCCGCGAGTACACCCTTCTCCATGGCCTTTTTAATTCCAGCCTCTACGGATGGGATAAACTGTGATGGAATCGCTCCGCCAAAAATCTCGTTAACAAATTCGTATCCGCCACCGCGTGGCAGGGGCTCTATTTTTATGTAACAGATTCCATACTGACCGTGTCCACCTGTCTGCTTAACATACTTGCCCATTGCCTGGGCAGGCTTACGGATGGACTCACGGTACGGAATCTTGGGCTTGGAAGTGTCCACATTCACCCCAAACTTGTCTCTGAGCTTTGAAACAATCACATCAAGATGAATCTCACCAAGACCGGAAATTAATGTCTGCTTGAGCTCGGGGTCGTAATGAAATTCAAATGTCGGGTCTTCGTCCCTTAATCTTGAAAGACCTTCTGAAACTTTTTCCTGGTCCTCTCTGGTCTTCGGGACAATGGCCACAGAAATCGTCGGGTGCGGAAATTCAATGCCTTCGAGGACAACGGGTCTGTCTTTGGAGCAAAGAGTATGGCCGGTTTTGGTTTCCTTGAGCTTCACAAGAGCTCCAATCATTCCGGGGATGAGCTTATCTGTCTCTTTTCTTTCCTTACCCCGGACGAGGTAAACCTGGTTGATCTTCTCAGTGCGCCCGAGATTTGCATTCAAAACCTCGGTTCCAGGAGTGAGAGTTCCCGAATAAACTTTTATAAGGTAGAGCTCTCCAACATGCAGCTCTGAGATGGTTTTGAACACAAGGGCAACGAGGGGCTCATTGGGATCAGGTTTAATTTCAATCTCTTCATCCCCGGCCTTGCCAATTTCTTTAGGAGCATTGAGAGGAGAGGCACCGTATTCAGCAATAAAGTCCACAAGCTCCTCAACACCTATCATCTCTTTTGCCTCTCCAAAGAGCACGGGGATAATGTCACCACTGATGATGCCTTCTCTCAGTGTTTTGGCAAGCTCGTCTGATGAAATTTCCTCGCCTTCCATATACTTCTCGAGGAGTTCCTCAGAGAGCTCAATGGTGGCCTCTTTCAACTGCTCGGCCCACGCTTCGGCCATGTCTTTGTATTCAGCATCAAGGGATGAGAGGTCACCATTGACGAGGTCAAATACCCCTTTGAACCCTTCACCCGAGCCGAGGGGAACCTGCAGGGGAACAACTCCGTTTCCAAAAGTATCCTTAAGCTCCTGAATTAGGGCATCTACGTTAATTTCAGGGGATTTCATTTTATTGACAAAAATGATCCTTGGAATTCCCCTCTTTTTTGCAATTTCATAGTATTTTTCAGCCCCCACCTCGACACCGGAGGACGCATCAATTACAACCACTGCATTATCCGCGGCCCTTAGACCTGCTGCGACCTCACCTGCAAAATCAAGATAACCTGGTGTATCAATTAGATTTATCCATTTCCCTTTCCAGTCGAAGTAAGCCACTGCGAGATTAATGGTAATTTTACGTTTAACCTCTTCTGGATCGAAATCAAGGATGGAATTTCCCTGATCCGGACTATTTAAACGGCTTGTGACTTTTGCCTTATAAAGGATTGCCTCAGCAAGGGAAGTTTTACCTGAACCACCGTGGCCAATAAGAGCGAAATTTCTGACAGCACTCACATCTAAACTCATAATCGTCCTCCTTAATGGATTTCAAAAATTGGCATAAATTATAGACTTCCCTCAATTTTGGTGTCAACTTAAGGGGGCCTATTCAAAAAATCTAATTTTTAGATGCTAACTTATCCAACAGGTTCGTGAAACTTCACTGATAATTGCAGAGGAAAGTCGTAAATCCCCCTCCTTCCCTTGGGAAGGAGGGGGCAGGGGAGAATGGGCTAAGTCTAACTATTTTCAGAATTTCCAAAATGACAACATTCCCAAACACGCGTAATCCTTTTCTTCAACAGTTTTTCCCATTCCACCCCAACCCTCCCTTCCAAAGGAAGGGAGGGAGTTTCACCACTTTTTATGCCTAAACTGGAAAATCTTGAATCACTTAATTTTTAACATCGCTTTACTACTCATTTCACTTACGCCGCAAAAAGGATAACCAGAGGTAATATTTTCGATCAGGTTCACTAAGGTGGAGTTTATGCCCGGAATTTAAACCCAACCCTAAAATGGTATTGCCCAGCGGATTTTTACTGCTGCTATGCTCTCGCTCCTCTCAAGTTGATTTTCTCCCTCCTGATAAGATTGGTTAAGCACGATATAAAACGTAGATTTGGGCATAAACTGATATTTAAACCTCAGTCCAAACCTCACACTTCCAATATCCCACTTATTCTGGTAGTAGGGGACCGTTTCCGCTGTAATAACCACACTCTTTTCAGGGTCAAAATAAATTC
>JALXCE010000279.1 GCA_026991055.1 Caldifarciminota bacterium
CGCGAAGCGTGCCGCCCCCCTTAATTCAAAAATCTCCTCAATTATTACTTCTTCTTTTCTTCTTTCTTCTCCGTATGCTTCTTTATCCAGTCCTCAAGCAGTGCACGTGCCTTGTAGTCAGGGAACTGCTTCGGAGGCGACTTGAAGAAGTAGCTTGAAGGCTCGATTATTGCACCCTTGAGTCCATTGTCTTTTGCAATTTTTGCTGCTCTGATGGCATCTATCATCACACCTGCAGAGTTGGGCGAATCCCAGACCTCAAGCTTGAGCTCAATATTCAGAGGCACATCTCCGAAAGTCCTACCCTCAAGTCTCATGTATGCCCATTTCCTGTCCTTGAGCCATGCCACATAGTCTGACGGGCCAATGTACACATTCTCCTCTCCAATGTCGTAGGGTAGGAGTGATGTTACAGCCTGGGTCTTGGAAATCTTCTTTGAGTGAAGTCTTTCCCTCTCGAGCATGTTGAGGAAGTCAGTGTTTCCACCCACATTGAGCTGAGAGGTTCTCTCAAGCTTTACTCCTCTGTCGAGGAAAAGCTGCACCAGTGTCCTGTGGACTATGGTCGCACCGACCTGAGACTTAATATCGTCTCCGAGCACAGGAAGTCCGGCTTCCTCAAATCTCTTGCTCCAGTATTCGGAGCTTGCGATGAACACCGGAATTCCGTTGACAAACGCTGCTCCAGCCTGGATTGCCTGCTCAACATACCATTTTGTGGCTTCTTCTGAGCCCACAGGCAGGAAGTTCACTACCACGTCAGCGCCTTCTTCTTTGAGGATTTTTGCCACATCGTCTGTAGGACCAGGTGCCTTCTCGATAATGTCAGCAAGATACTTGCCTATTCCGTCATGGGTCATTCCACGGTAAACCTTCACTCCCATTTTGGGAACATCTGTAAACTTGTATGTGTTGTTGGGGTAAGCGAAAATAGCCTCTGAGAGGTCCTTTCCTACCTTTGTCTTGTTGATGTCGAACGCGCAGCAGAATTTAATGTCATTGATGTGATACCCACCGAAAATCACATGCATAATTCCCGGAATAAAATCACCGGGCTGGGCATTTCTGTAATAGTAAACGCCCTGCACCAGACTTGATGCGCAATTACCAACACCAACAATCGCAACTCTGATTTCTCCCATTTCTAACCTCCTTATTTTTCAGAAAGAATTTTTCTCAAAATCAACCACCTTTCCACCACAGTGGCAAACGTCAGAACCATAAATACAGTCATGAGGGAGATAAACGTCCTCTCCCCAAAAAGTGACGCAAAGAATAAATATATCATCCTTCCAGACCGATCCATCAAGCCCGAACTGGCAGAATATCCAAGCCCTTCGCCACGAGCTCTCATGTAACTCACGAGAATCGAAAAAACAAGTGAAAGGTAAAGGATAACAAACGCGTAGGTGTTAGTCCTAAAATAGTACAAAAGGCCACCAAAGATAAAGAATTCAGATACTCTATCTATGCTTGAGTCCAGAAGTGCCCCTTTTCTTGAACTTTTCCCTGTTGCCCTTGCTACCTCTCCATCAATAGCATCAAACAATCCGGACACGAGTATAAAAATCCCACCCAGTACAAGCTCTCCACGAGCATAGAAATACCCGATGATTAGAGTTATAAGGAATCCTGTTACACTCAGGGTGTCCGGGGACACCTTGAGAGCGATCATAAGATTAACAAAGGGCCTTAAAGAAGATTTCCCTTTCTTCTTCAGAGCGTCAAGACTCATCATAGCCTCTTAAAACTATCACAAACTCACCTTTTGCCGTGAAACCTTTCTTGATTATTTCGCTTAGCATTCCAAATTTAACTTCCTCATGCACTTTCGTCAATTCCCTGCACAGAGCTACCTCTCTGTCGCCCATAATCTCTAAAATCTCATGGAGGGTTCGCTCTATGCGGTGAACCGACTCATAAATTATAATCGTTCGATCCTCCTTTTTCAAAAATTCCAGGCGTTTTAAACGCCTTGATTTCTTACGTGGCAGGAAGCCTTCAAAAACAAATCTGTCCGTGGGTAAACCGGAAATAGAAAGGGCTGCAATAATTGCAGAGGGCCCAGGAATCGAGACGACTTCAAAGTCTCTCAATCTTGCCTCTCTTACAAGGCGGTACCCGGGATCAGAAATGCCGGGAGTGCCAGCATCTGAGACCAGTGCTACATCATGCCCCTGTTCGAGCATTTCCACGACGTATGGTATTCTTTCACGCTCGTTGTGCTCGTTGTAGGATAAAAGCTCGTTTGAAATACCATAATGCGAGAGAAGAGGTCTCGTTCTCCTCGTGTCCTCACAGAGGATAAGGTCAACCTCCTTGAGGGTTTCAAGTGCCCGCAATGTTATATCTTTAATATTCCCGATAGGTGTGGCCACCACAAACAGTTTTCCTGCCATCACTCAATTTTCTTGTATCTTTTAAGAATCTGTCAATGTTCAACCAAAATGTGTTCGGATGGATTGGTTTATCATTTAACCGATGAAGGAAAAATTTAAAGAGCTCGCCAGGAAAGAAGGTTTTGACCTAATCTCATTTTTAAGACCAAGAGATTATATGACGGCAGAATTTTTCAAGAAGTGGCTCGAGGCCAACTTTCACGGTGAAATGGAATATATGGCACGGCACCTCGATGCCATTCAAAATATTGAAAAAATATTTGATGGACACGGCACCATTATTGTACTTGCAGCAAGCTATTTCACATTCTCCCTAAAGAAATTTATGAATAACCCAGACCGCGCCCTGATTTCAAAATATGCATGGGGTAGAGATTACCACAAGGTGCTGAAAAAGAAGCTTAAACGCGTTTTGCGAGAGCTTGACCTTCATGGGAAAATTTACGTTGATACAGGTCCCATACTTGAAAGGGAGCTCGCCTACAGGGCCGGTTTTGGCTGGATCGGCAAAAATGCCATGCTCATAAATAAGAATTTTGGCTCGTACCTATTCCTCTCAGAGGTCATCCTTAAGGAAAAACTGGAAGCTGACGAAGAACAGATTCATACTGATCTCTGCTATAACTGTACACGATGCATTGATGCCTGCCCTACAGGTGCCATCGTAAAGCCCCGACTCATTAACGCGAATCTCTGCATAGGATACTTAACCGTTGAGTACAAGGGGGTTATCCCGGAGGAATTGCGTGAGAAAATGGGTAACTGGGTCTTCGGATGCGACATCTGTCAGGAGGTATGCCCTTATAACCAGAAAATTCCAGCCACGAGAATTGAGGATTTCAAACCAAGAGAGGGAACTTTTGCTCCGCTAATTGGAGAACTTTTATCCCTTAGTGAGGAAGAATTTGAAGAAAGATTTCAGGGAACACCGGTCAGGCGTTCGAAGTATGAGGGATTTATGAGAAATGTAATAATTGCCGCCGGCAATTCTGGAAACCCTGAATATATCGAGCAACTCAATAAGCTTTGGGAGAGAGGTAACGATCTCTGGTCTCCTCACATCGAGTGGGCAATAGAGAAGCTTAAATAAATTTATTGGAGCTTGAGACCGGGGAACATTGTTTACATAGTTTTTAAGCGGAATGCCCCCACCCGTCGCCCTTCCCCACTGCTTTGCAAGTGGGGGAAATTTTTGTTGTGACTGCGAAAACATGCATAACATATGTTCATGAGGAAATATCTACTATTTGTGCTCACTTCAAGGCACTTTCTCTCTCCGTGTAAATCTTTACGGGGAAAAGAGCGAGGAAGGGGCTATATGTAAAATCTTTCCGAGTGAAAAACTCATTTATCCCCGTTTGAATGATTACAATCTCTTTGATTTCCAGGTGTAATACCCAATCCTGTGCCCTCTCCAGTAAAGTAAACGGACGAAGAAACACCCACAAGAAACACCGCACGTGTAGATTAGAAGCTCTCCCCTATCCTGAGTCTATTCAAAAAATTTCAAAACCATTGATTTTTAATGAAAAATTTGTCCCCACCTTGTTATCTCCCCCCACGCACAAAGTGCGTGGGGGAGGATAGGAGGGGGAATTTTCGAACAGGCTCCCCTATCCTTGACAGTGGTATGAGTGGTTATTAAACTAAAAATGAGAATAGAAAAATGGAGGAATGACGATGAAAAGAATTGATAAACTCTACGACATGAAGTTGCACGATCCATATATGGACAAGTCCCAGTACAAAGACCCAACAATCTGTCCTTCCTGCAAACTTATTTACCACAATAAAAGGTGGTTCTGGGATGAGGATTATTACAAAGAGCTAATGAAAGACAAAAGTAAAGTCAACTTTAAGAAATGCCCGGCATGCAGAAAAATCGAGGATCATTACCCTCTGGGGATTGTGGAGCTTGTTGGTGATTACGTTAAAGAGAACAAGCAGGAGATTTTGAATCTCATTAAAAATGAGGCCGAATATGAAATGAAACGCAATCCTCTTGCAAGAATTATGAACATCAAGGAAACCGATGACGGCCTTTTGATCGAGACCACCACTGAAACCCTTGCCAAAAAGCTTGGCAAGGCGGTTCATAAGGCCCATCAGGGCGAACTTGAATTTTCATTCTCTGATACCCAAAAACTTTTGAGGGTCTACTGGAGCAGGGAATGAACCCAAAAATCAGAGAGCTTGCCAGGATTTTGAGTAAAATGAAAAGAGGCGCCGCTCTCACTGGAGCCGGAGTCTCCAGTGAGAGCGGCGTCCCAACTTTCCGCGGGAAAGATGGTCTGTGGAATAAATACCGTCCGGAAGACCTGGCAACTCCCGAGGCCTTCATGAGAAACCCCAAACTGGTCTGGGAATGGTACAACTGGCGCATCAAACTCGTCAAAAGTACTGAGCCAAACCCCGCTCACTACACCTTAAAGGAATTTGAATCCATTTTCGAGGAATTCCACACTATCACTCAGAATGTTGACAATCTGCACCAAAAGGCGGGCTCGAGGAACGTTATAGAGCTCCACGGGAATCTCCTCCGTGCCAGATGTACCGGCTGCGGCAAAATTTACACTGATTTTGAGATAAGGGAAGGTAAGCTTCCCAGGTGTCCTGAGTGCGGTGCACTTCTCAGGCCAGACGTGGTATGGTTTGGTGAAATGCTACCACCCGATGCACTCAGAAAGAGTTTCGAAATCGCGAGAAATTCCGAATTTTTCTTTGTAGTTGGCACGTCGGCAGTCGTCTATCCTGCAGCGCAGCTCCCATTCGAGGCAAAAGAAATGGGAGCTCTTATAATCGAAGTTAACATTGAAAAAACACCAGTTACGGCAATTGCCGACTTTTCATTTATGGGCAAGGCAGGAGAAATATTGCCTGAGATTCTGGAGGAATTGAAAAATGTCAAAGACTAAGATTCTTGCAACCCTTGGGCCAAGCACCTTTGACCGGGAAACCATTAAAAACATGGTCCTCGCGGGAACAGATGTTTTCAGATTCAACTTCTCCTTCACAAACCACGAAACTTTCCGGGAGTATCACGGGCTCTTAAGAGAGCTGGAGAAGGAGCTCAACCGTCCCATTGGTATCATGGCTGATCTCCACGGTCCCAAAGTGAGGATTAAGAAACTCTCTGCATCTCCAATAAATGTCAAAAAGGGAGACGTCGTGCGGTTCACGGGATTTGAAGATGTCGAGGGAGAAAATGTTATCGTTGTGGACTTTCGAGACTTCGTAGATGATGTAAACGAAGGCTATATGATACTTGTGAACGATGGTAAAGTCCGGTTCCAGGTGGTCAAAAAATCAAGAAGATACCTTGAGGCGATATGTCTTGTCGGCGGCGAAATAAAGGTCGGTAAAGGGGTCAATGTACCCGGGGCATTAAAAAATCTACCCATTTTGACTGATAAGGACAGGGCTGATCTTGATATCTCACTTGAACTTGGTGTGGACTTTGTGGCCCTTTCATTTGTGAGAACCGCTGGTGATGTTAAATACGTAAAGGAGTTGATTCAAAGCAAACTCGGGAATAAAAAAGAACATCCATGGATAATTTCTAAAATTGAGTGCAAGGCGGCACTCGACAACCTGCCGGAAATAATGCAGGTTTCTGATGGCGTAATTGTGGCTCGTGGTGATCTGGGTGTAGAAATATCCCTGCCCCTTGTCCCCCTCGCACAGAAGAGGATAATCAAACTCGCTAAAGAGTATTCGAAACCTGTTATAACGGCCACACAGATTTTAGAGTCCATGGTTACCCATGAGACTCCCACAAGAGCAGAGGTTTCAGACATTGCCAATGCCATTTTTGATGGCTCGGATGCCCTTCTTGTGACCGAAGAAACGAGTATCGGCAAATATCCAGTCAAAGTCATTGAAACACTTGAAAATGTTGCATCCACTGTGGAAGAGGCTTTGCCTCCATTCGAGAGTATATCATTCAAACGCTCGCCCATTGCGAGGTCTGTGGCGCGTGCCGCTGTGGAAAGTGCTGTGGAGCTTGGCGCAAAGGCCATTATTGTTTTCACAAAGAGTGGATTTACGGCGAAATTTATCTCCAAACTGCGTCCACGAATGCCTGTTCTGGCCATCACTCCATCTATGGATGTAGCGCGCAAGATGCTCATTCTCTTTGGTGTTGATTACCATGTGATAAACCGCAAGGTTGAGCAGGTAGAGAGCATCTTTGAGCTTGCAGAAGACATCGGGCTCGAACGGAAAGTTCTTGAAAAAGGCGATCTCTACGTGACAGTCGCTGGCTACCCCCTCTGGGTGAAGGGACGCACAAACCTGATGAAAGTTTCCATTGTCGAATAAATGGAAAAGTACGACGTTATAATCGTTGGTGCCGGTCCCGCTGGTTTATTTTCTGCCATCGAACTCGCAGAGGCTGGACTTAATGTTATAATCATTGAAAAAGGGCCGGATTTAAAAAAACGCCGTTGTCCCGCCATGGACTATAAGAAAATATGCCTTAGATGCCCCGTGTGTCCACTGATTTCAGGATTTGGCGGTGCGGGCGCATTTTCAGATGGGAAAATTACGCTTTCACCACAGGTAGGCGGCAACCTTGAAAAATACATCGAAAACCACAGTTTCCTGAGATTAATGAAGTATGTGGACAGCAGACTGCTTGAATTTGGCGCTCCAGACAGACTATTTGGAACTGACGACGACGCAATAAGGAAAATTAAGTATGAGGCCCAGAAGCATGGACTCGTCTTTGTTCCAACCCCTATCAGGCATCTTGGCACAGACGGTGGCTTTAAGGTTCTCGAGAGCATGAGAAATTATGTGGATAGGCTCGGGATTGACATTCATTTCAATGAAAAGGTTGAGGAAATTCTTGCAAAAGATGGTAAGGTTTTTGGAGTAAGAAGCAGGAGAAATGAGTATCATGCAGACTTTGTCATAGTGGCGCCGGGGAGAGCAGGGGCAACCTGGATGGCCGAGCAGGCGAAAAAATTAGGGTTAAAAACACACCCCAATCCAGTGGATATCGGTGTAAGAGTGGAGCTCCCAGCATCCATCATGGACCATCTTACAAATGTGGTCTACGAGCCCAAGCTAATCTATTACTCTCAGAAGTTTGACGATAGAATTAGAACTTTCTGTGTTAATCCCAACGGCGTGGTGGTTCAGGAATTTGCAGAAGATGTCATCACAGTCAACGGATTTTCCAATACGGAGCCTATTTCAGAAAATACCAACTTTGCCCTGCTGGTTTCAACAAGTTTCACAGAGCCCTTTAACGATCCAATAACATTTGGGAAATCCATCGTAAAACTTGCAAATCTGATCTCCGGCGGTGTGCTCCTTCAGAGGTTAGGTGATCTCATGCGAGGCCGTAGGTCTACAGAGAGGAGAATTTCCAAAAACCCTGTAAAACCAACACTTGAAAGTGCTATCCCTGGCGACATATCTTTTATTCTTCCATACAGGTACCTTGTGAACCTGATCGAAATGCTTGAGGCTCTCGATAAAATTGCACCTGGTGTGGCTTCACCCTATACTTTGCTGTATGGGGTTGAGGTTAAGTTCTATTCCAATAGGATTGAGGTCAGTAAGTCTCTCGAAACTTCTGTGCAGGGACTTTTCACTATTGGTGACGGTGCAGGGATCACAAGAGGTCTTCTGCATTCGGCCATTTCCGGTCTTGTTGCTGCAGGAGAAATCAAAAAGAGGATGGGGATAAAAGATGAAGGTAAAATTTGAAGAACTCATAAAAAAGGCACGGGAGGTTGAGCCTCCACCTTTCCGAAGGAACTTCGTCACCGGCCTTATAACATTAGCACCCGTTCTAATCACACTTTATGTCATCTGGGTGATAGTCGCGGCCATAGGAGGCAAGCTCGCTTCCATACTCTCGCACTTTCCTCTGCTGAGCTGGATTCCACAGTTTTTCCTGACCCTTGTTGCCCTTGTACTACTTGTTTTCATCATATATGTAGTGGGGATTTTCTCTTCGAGCTTTATTGGTCGTGAGATTCTCGGCTACGGTGAGTCAATCATTGAAAAAATCCCTTTTGTGAGGAGTATTTATATTGGCACCAAGCAGCTGATAAATGCGTTTTCAACTCAAAACCGCTCCTTTGCCCATGCGGTGCTTGTTGAGTTTCCATATGAAGGGAGTTTTGCCATAGGATTTATAACCAATAGCGAGAAATGGCGTACCCGTAGGGGCAATTTGCTAAATGTTTTTATTCCCACAACTCCAAATCCGACTTCGGGTTGGTATATAATAGTGGAAGAATCGAAGGTGAAGTACCTTAACATCAGTATTGAAGATGCCATAAAAATGGTTGTTTCGGGCGGACTTGTAGTTCCGCCTGAGGGGAGCGAGATAATAGAAAATGCGATGGATTAACCTATTTTGCAACGTAAACAATATTGAAGAGCTAAAGGAGATTTTTGATAAGGCAGCTGAAAAAGAAATTATCCCCCAACACCTGAAGATGATAGTGGAAAGGCTCATGGATATTTCGGACAAGCAGGTTGAAGAGGTGATGAAACCCAGAGTTGACATGGTCACTGTCAAAGCATCCATGCCGCTGAGAGAGGCCATCGAAGTTTATAAGAAGAATGGTTTCTCAAAGATGCCAGTGATTAGGGAACGCTCTGATAATGTGGTCGGCATTCTGTATATGAAGGAGGTTCTCAAGCATCTGGATAAGATTGACAAATTTACCGTTAGCGACCTGATGATGAGGCCCGTCTTCATTCCAGAGAATAAAAAAGTGCTGGATAGCTTGAGATTCTTCCAGGCAAAGCATATTTCCATTGCCATGGTTGTGGACGAATTTGGAAGTGTTACAGGACTCGTGACACTTGAAGACTTGATCGAAGAAATCGTGGGTGAAATCTGGGAGGAGTTTGACAGGGAAGAAATTTTATATAGAAAGCTGGACGACGGTAGCGTTATCTTCAAGGCGAGGATTGACCTCGACGAGGCATCGAAGGTGCTTGGTGTAGACCTCGAATCCGAGGAGGTAAACACATTGAGTGGCTACATCCTGGAGAAGCTCGACCGGGTGCCAAAAGTTGGTGAAAAGTTCACCATAGACAACATTGAGTTTGAGATTCTTGATGCCACTCAACAAAGGTTAAAAGAGATAAAAGCACGTGTTTTAAAAGGAGGGAATAATGAAGGAAAAGATTAAAGTCCTGGACGTTATCGATCTTATCCTCTCCATTTTTGATGAAACCATTTTCTGCTATAACTATGTGGTGGAAACGGTAAAAGACCCGGAGATCAAGGGGCTTTTCAAGGAAATTCTCGAGAGGGAGAAGGAGCATCGCGATATTTTTTCGAGCCTCAAGGCACGGGTCTGTGAGGATAAAGCCATTGAGGATGAGCTATGTGGACCTCCGGGCATGGAAGAATTCTTCAAGTTCATCATCGACGAAAACATCTTTGTAAACAGAAAAAACAAGGACGAAGTTTTAAAGGGGATAAAAGACCCGCTTGACGCTCTTAAGCTTGCAAAGGAGCATAAGAAAAATGCAATTCTTCTCTATCAGGAACTTGCCAACTATATCCATGACATGGAAGCTCGTCTTATGATTGAAAAGGTCATCGAAGAAGAGAAAAGGGACCTTGCGAAAATTTATGAGACCATAACAAAACTCTCAACCACTAAACAGAAATGAGGATATTGGAGCCCTCAAAAGTATCTGAACATGTCCATTTTGTCGGGGACGCCATGATATCGTTCTACATTATTGATGCCCCATCAAAGGCACTTGTGGATGCAGGGATGACAGTAAACGTTAAGGGGCTAACCCACGATGTGGAAAAGACCATTGGAGGATTTGACAAACTGGATTACCTTTTTCTTACCCATTCCCACTATGACCATGTGGGGCTTGTTTCCTACATAAAAAGGATCAATCCACGAATAAAGGTAGTTGCCCATCCCTATGCGGCAAAGGTTTTCTCAAATCCCCGGGCCATGGAAATCATCCGGGAGCTTAACAGACAATCCCTTAGATTTGATCCGGCCCTTGATGAAGACTGGAAGAAAGCTGCCGAGATTGACACAATTGAAGTTGACCATGTAGCTGAAGATGGTGAAGTTTTTGATCTTGGCGATGGAGTGGAAATGAAAGTTTTTTATACACCGGGGCACACTAAAGACTCTGTAACCTACTACCTCACACCGGATAAAGCGGTATTTGGCAGCGATGGACTTGGAGTTTACACGGGCTCAGGTAGCATCATGGCTGAGTTTCTTTCGAACTACGACGAATATGTGAAATCCATTGAACTCCTAAAAAAACTTGATATAGAGTTGCTGTGTCTCCCTCACTCAGGTGTGGTAAAAGGGAAAGACCAGGTGAGAGAGCATATTGAAAAGCACCTTAGAACAACCGTCGATTATCGCAACCGAATAATTAGCCTTTACAGAAGATTTGGTGACACAGAAAAAGTGGTAAAAATCATAACAATGGAGGACTACGAAAAGGAACAGGTGTATCAGCCCATTGAGGCTTACCTTATAAATTTAAGGGCAATGGTAAAAGCTGCACTTGAAAGTGTTAAAGAGGAGGAAATGCAATGAAGTTTGTGAAAAAAGACGGTGTATTGGTTGCAAGGTTTGATGACGGAGAGAATTTTATCGCTGGCTTAAAAGATTTGATCGAAACAGGTGAGCCGTTGAAGATTATTCTATCTGGTCTCGGTATGTTTCGCGGTGTGAAGCTTGGATACTTCGAGAAGGGGAGATACATTGAACATCTTATTCCAGAGCCGGTTGAAGTACTCGCACTGAGTGGCTCTCTTATGAAGAATGCAGAGCCTCCATATCATATTCACGCCGTAGTTGGTCTGAAAAGTGGGGAAGTTAAAGGCGGTCATCTCCTGGAGGCAGAGGTTTGGAATACCCTGGAGATATTTTTCCTGACCTCATCACTTGACCTGAAGCGGAACGAGAAAAAGCACATAGACATTTAAACTCCTGAATGTCCAGATTCAAAGTTTTTATCGTAGTTTTAATAGGGGTTATATCTGTTTCGTTTGCAAGTATTTTTATCAAACTGATTCCACAGGTTCCAGCCCTTGTTATCGCATTTTACAGACTTTTTCTTGCAACCCTTTTTATCTCCCCTGTCTATGCCCTGAAGGGTGGAAGGCTTGGGGAAGACTTTCACTACGAGGTGCTTGCGGGACTCTTTATGGCCTTACACTTTGCATTCTGGATAAGCTCTTTAAAATACACATCCGTCCTGAGTTCGGTAGTTCTTGTAACTATGAATCCGGTTTTTGTGGGAATTCTATCCTGGATTTTTCTTAAAGAGAAACCGTCTTTGCTTGCCTGGACCGGGATTTTTGTTTCACTTTTAGGTGGACTAATTGTGGGCTATTCTGACAGGCTTGTAGGACTTGCCAATTTGAAGGGAGATATCCTTTCTATTCTTGGCTCTATAATGATTTCCATTTATTTTTTGATTGGCAGGAGAACGAGAAAACATGCGGGATTGATTGAGTATGTGTTTCCCGTTTACCTTTCAGCCTCGGTGTTTCTCTATATTTTTTGCGTCCTTACTGGAACACCAATAAAAAGTTATCCGGTTGATGTTTTCAAGTATTTTGTGCTTCTTGCACTCATTCCACAGATTATTGGTCACACGTCTTTCAACTGGGCACTGAAGCACACGTCTGCGACCTTCGTGACAGTTTTGATTCTTGGTGAACCCATTGGCTCTGCAATTCTTGCTTATTTAATCCTTGGTGAAGGTGTTAAAACACTTCAGGTAGTGGGCTCCCTCTTTATCCTTGCTGGCATAGTTATCAACTATTTCGCTGAAGGTGAGGAGCCAGCGGTAGAGCCCCTCTAACCCATCCTGAAATAATGGAAAGGAAGAACTTGCAGATTCTCAAACCATGAAAAGATAGGGTTTCCATTTTTCGTCAGGGATTTTCTCACCGTTTAAGATAAAAAGAAAGTAGTGTGGCTTCTTTGGTTTTCTGAGTAGTTTCATCCCAGCCTGTTCAGGGGTTCTATCCCCTTTCTTGTTGTTGCATTTAAAACAGGCACAAACAAGGTTTTCCCAGGTATCTTTCCCACCGTATTTTTTGGGTATAACATGGTCAACCGTCATTGGCCCCTCAGTCGTGCCACAGTACTGGCATGTGTAGTTATCCCTTTTGAGAATATTCTTCTTGGTGAGGGGTATTTCTCTTCTTTTGACTTTGATATAGTACCGAAGTTTAATAACACTTGGGCGGGGTATTGCGAGCCTTTCGGCTCGCAATACCCCGCCATCATACCTGTGAACTATCTCGGCCTTCCCCAGATACACAAGGGTGACGGCCCTCTTTACCGTGCTTACATTTAAAGGTTCGTAGTTTCCATTTAAAACAAGTACCCTTCCTTTAACGGACATTACCCAATGCCAACATACTTACGGTACGCAAATTTCCGCAGCTTCTGAACCCTCAAAAGCTGCTTTTGCGCATAATCCTTCCATTTTCCCGCGCCCTGAATTTCAAGGACTTTTTTAAGATACTTGATAGCTTCGTCGTAATTGTCCATAGCATCCTTGTAGTAGTCTCTGATCTTTTCCTTCTTCGCCTTTTTGTAATACTGGCGACCCGTGTAGATGTAGGTATCAGCCAGCAGAGCATA
>JALXCE010000280.1 GCA_026991055.1 Caldifarciminota bacterium
TGCAAGGGTCCCCGCAATCTGCGACGGCATCGCAATGGGACACAGAGGAATGAAATTCTCGCTGCCTCTGAGAGAGGTCGTAGCGGACTCTGTGGAGCTTGTTGCCAACGCTCACGCCCTCGATGGACTGGTTCTCCTTACTGCCTGCGATAAGATAACACCGGGGATGCTCATGGCAGCGGCAAGATTAAACATTCCTTCAATCATCGTGACCGCAGGTCCCATGCTTGCTGGCCGATTGGGCAAAGAACGGCTGGACCTCGTTACACATACATTCGAGGCTATTGGACGCTACAAAAAAGGTGAGTTGACACTCGAGGAATTGAAAGAACTGGAGCTCAGGGCATGCCCCTCGTCAGGTGCCTGTCAGGGTATGTTCACTGCAAACACAATGGCATGCCTTACAGAGGCACTCGGCATGTCGCTCCCATACACGGGCACATCACCGGCTCCTCTTGCTGAAAAGAAGCGACTCGCCAAAATGGCAGGTGCAAGAATTGTATCTCTTGTGAAGGAAGACATAAAACCACGGGACATAATGACGCCGGCAGCGTTCAGGAATGCTGTTCGAGTTGACAACGCCCTCGGTGGCTCTACAAACACAGTCCTGCACCTCAAGGCCATTGCCGAAGAGGCCGGGGTGGATTTTGATATCAAGCTCTTTGACGAAATCAGCCGTGAAACTCCAAAAATCTGCAGTATGAGACCAGGTGGAAAATACCTTATGGAAGACCTTCACTATGCTGGTGGAATCCCTGGAGTGCTGAAGAATCTTCTGCCTCTCATCGAATCAAATCCCACCGTTTCTGGCGCTGACATCCGCGAAATCGGTGAAAATGCTAAAATTTATGACGACGACGTAATTAAAACCATGGACAACCCATATTCTCCGGAAGGTGGACTTGCCATTCTTTACGGTAATCTGGCACCCGAAGGTGCGGTAGTAAAGCAGAGTGGTGTGAGCCCTAAAATGTTTAAATTTACTGGAACAGCAAGGGTTTTCAACAGTGAAGAAGAGGCTATGGAAGCGGTTATGCAGGGCAAAATTAAGTCAGGTGACGTTGTTGTAATCCGTTACGAAGGCCCCAAAGGTGGTCCGGGAATGCGGGAGATGCTCGCAGTGACTGCTGCAATCATCGGAATGGGACTCGGTGAGTCCGTAGCCCTCATAACAGATGGGAGGTTTTCAGGTGGCACCCATGGCCCTTGCATCGGTCATATTTCACCTGAAGCGGCAGCAGGTGGTCCCATCGGAGTCGTCAAAGATGGTGACAAAATCAGAATCGATATACCCGAGAGAAAGCTTGAGCTCCTTATAAGCGACGAAGAGCTTAAGGAAAGGCTTAAGAATTTCAAGCCCATAGAGAAAGAGATAGATTCAAAGCTTTTAAGAAAGTACAGGAGAACGGTAACATCTGCATCAAGAGGTGCAGTACATATCGTTTAGTAAAATTTTTAAAAGGAGGTCTGTCATATGAAGAAGTTGGGTAGTGTGCTCGTTGCCCTCGCCCTTGTGGGCATGGTAACAGCAAAAACAAGAGTCATAAAACTGGCTCACGTGGTTAACACCAAGGATTCGTTCCACGTGGCCGCTATGAAGTTCAAAGAGGTAGTAGAAGATAAAACACACGGAAGAATAAAAATAGAAATCCATCCGAATGCTGAACTCGGCGATGAGAGAACCCTGCTTGAAGGAATGCAGCTTGGAACCATTGACATGGGTGTCATAACTGACGGCCCTATCGCCAATTTCCTGCCGGAAATTGCTGTATTTGAGATGCCCTTCCTCTTTGCCACGCCGCAGGAAGCCTATGCGGTTCTCGATGGCCCGGTGGGGCAGAAGGTTTTAAAAGACCTCGACAAGGTCAAGCTCCACGGTCTTGCATTTGTGGAAAGAGGATTCAGAAACATAACAAACAACGTCCGTCCTATAAAGAAGGCATCAGATGTTAAAGGATTGAAGATAAGGGTTATGGAAAATCCACTCTACGTGGCAACTTTTAAAGCCCTCGGTGCAAATCCTGTTCCGATGGCATGGACCGAATGTCTTACTGCTCTGCAGCAGCACACAATTGATGGACAGGAAAACCCTGTCGTGGTGATTTATGCATTCAAACTTTACGAAGTGCAGAAGTACATGACACTCGACAGACACACTTATGCACCTGCGGTTATCATCATGAGTAAGAAAACCTGGGATTCACTTTCACCCGAGGATCAGAAAATTTTCGAAGAGGCTGCAAAAGAGGCAAGAGATTACGTGAGAAAATGGGATAATGATAACGAAGCCAAGCAGCTCGCATTCATTAAGTCAAAGGGCATGATTGTTGAAGAGCATCCTGACCTTGCTTCATTCAGAGAGGCTGTGAAACCTGTTTACAAGAAGTATGGCAAGAAGTTTGGTAAACTCCTTGATGAGATACAGAAGCAGCTTGCGGAGATGAGGAAGAAGTAGTTTTTGGGTGAGGGGCGGGGGGCCTTCGGCCCCCCGCCCCTCACCTTTAAATCCCCATTATGAAAATCCTCAAATCCCTTTCAAAAATCCTCGACAGAATCCTGCAGGTCGCAGTTTTTATTCTCATTACCGGAATGATAATTACTGTTTCTCTCCAGATCATCGCCCGTGTGTTCTTTACCGCACTTTCCTGGACAGAGGAGATGTCACGCTATCTTTTAGTCTGGGGAAGCTTCCTCGGTGCTGCCCTTGCATACCACAGAGGTGCGCACATTGCTGTTACCTTTGTACTTGAGCGTTTATCTACTGGAGCGCGCAGATGGACAGTATTCGTGGCCCATCTTTTTTCACTCGTCTTCTTTATTTTAGGTTTCTGGTATGGCATAGAAATGATAAAAATGCAGGTCTTCCAGGTTTCTCCCTCGCTCAATCTGCCAATGAAGGATGTTTATCTTGTTATTCCCATAAGTTTTGGCTTTATGGTCTATTTTGGCTTTGTAAACGTGCTTGATATAATTTTAAAAGAGGGGGAGTAGATGTCGGGAGGACTTGTTTTACTAATACTTTTCAGCGCTTTTACGATATTCCTGATTATCGGTGTACCTATAGCTGTGAGCATTGGTCTCTCGGCAACAATTATTTTAATCCTTGGTAAAGTTCCACTCGTCCTTGTAGCGCAGAGGATGTTTGCGGGAACCGATTCCTTTGCCCTTATTGCAGTGCCATTTTTTATTCTTGCAGGTGACCTTATGTCTTTCGGCCAGACTTCAAAATTAATTCTGGATTTCGTGGAATCCCTGCTGGGTTTTATGCGAGGTGCTTTGTGGCCAATTTCAACGGTTACTGCAATGATTTTTGCAGGAATTTCGGGCTCCGGTGCAGCGGATACGGCTGCGGTGGCATCAGCCATACTCCCTGAGCTGGAAAAGAGAAACTATGACAGAGATTTCTCTGCGGCTCTTATTGCGAGTGCAGGCAGCATTGGGATTGTGATTCCACCATCAGTTCCAATGGTCCTGTATGCATTTATAACCTATGAATCTGTGGGAAGATTATTTTTAAATGGATTTATACCGGGGATTTTGATGGGCCTTGCCTTAATCTACCTATCACTTAGAAAGGCCGCTAAAGAAAACCTCGAGAAGAGTGGTAAAATTTCCTTAAAAAGGATACTCGTGACCTTTAAATCTGCCTTCTGGGGATTGATGACTCCGGTCATCATTCTTGGTGGAATCTTTTCTGGATACTTTACACCGTCTGAAGCCGCTGTGATTGCAGTGGACTGGGCAATTTTTGTGTCCCTTTTTATTTACAGGGACAAGAATCTCAAGGACATTGCAAAAATAATTGTGGGCTCGGCAATTACAGCCTCACTTGTCATGTTCTTAATTGCAACAGCACGGGTTTTTGCGTGGGTCCTCGCAAACTGGAGAATACCTCTGCTAATAACCCAGGGGCTTTTGAGCTTCACCCATAATCGTTACCTTCTTCTATTCATATCCGATATAGTGCTGATCATAGCCGGTGTGTTCCTTGAAACTGCATCAATTATCATCATTTTTACACCAATCTTTCTTGACCTGATGACGCATATTGGAGTAAGTCCACTGCATTTTGGAATTATAGAAGTAATTGCACTTGCCATCGGGATGGTGACGCCCCCTGTGGCAATAAATCTGTATATTGTCAGCGGCATAACTGGAATTCCTATTGAGAGAATCAGCCGTGCCGGTCTTCAGCTTGTGGCCGCCCTTTTTATCGTGCTACTACTCGTTACTTACATCCCCCTCGCCTTCCCTTCAGTGCTATTTTAATCATTAGGGTAATCGCGAACTTTGTTGTAACTGAGAATTTGCAATATTAGGTCTTGATCAATTCCAGCTTTATCTCATACAAAAGGCTTTTCATATCAAGGGCACTCTCCCGCTTTGCGGGAGAGTGCCCTTGATATTGCCTCTTTAAATTTAAAGTAGTATTTCCCTAACAGACAGAGCTTCTTAAAACAGCCGGCTAAACTGGTTTAGTTGTTACCCAAAATTATCAATCTTTTTGTGTAAACTGAAACCTTTGACCTATTTATGACATTTGACCTCAGGATATATACCCCGGTGGGTAATGGCATATAGACATGGTGTCTTCCTGAATTAAACTTCCCTCTCCAGACTTCTCTTCCCGCAACGTCATAAAGTTTAAGCTCAGCCCTTGTCCCTTGCTTAACCTCAAATGAGATATCCAACCTCTTCATTGAATTCACTTTAATTTTCAGGGGATTAAAATCTTCCTTTGCACCGCTCTCTTCAACTCCTACACCGTAAAACTGATATATTTGAAGCCCATCACCACCATCAGTCACATAAGCATATCCACCTGCAATATATACTCCTACCGCCCATCCAGGAGTATCATAATACCCCACTTCCTGTGGATTTGATGGATTACTCACATCTATTACCCTTAAGCCGACCGTATAATCTACTACATAAGCATATCCACCTGTAACATATACTCCCCTTGCATATACAGGAGTATCGTAATATCCCACTTCCTGTGGATTCGATGGATTACTCACATCTATCACCCTTAAGCCACGTCTACCGTCAGCCACATATGCATATCTACCTGTAACATATACCCCTTCCGCACTTCCAGGAGTATCAAAATATCCCACTTCCTGTGGATTCGATGGATTACTCACATCTATTATACGTAAGCCGTCATACCCGTCAGCCACATATGCATATCTACCTGTAACATATACTCCTCTCGCCCATCCAGGAGTATCAAAATATCCCACTTCCTGTGGATTCGATGGATTACTCACATCTATCACCCTTAAGCCTGCCGCATCATCTGCTACATAAGCATATCCACCTGTAACATATACCCCTTTCGCCCATCCAGGAGTATCATAATACCCTACTTCATGCGGATTCGATGGATTACTCACATCTATTATCCTTAAGCCAGCATCCCAATCAGCCACGTAGGCATAATTCCCCAATACACATACTCCATTCGCTTCTACAGGAGTATCCTGATATCCTACCTCCTGTGGATTCGAAGGATCGCTCACATCTATTATCCTTAAGCCGGCATACCCATCAGCCACATATGCATATTCACCTGTAACGTATACCCCCCATGCCAATCCAGGAGTATCAAAAGATCCTACTTCATGTGGATTCGATGGATTACTCACATCTATCACCCTTAAGCCTGCCGTATCATCTGCCACATAAGCATATCCCCCTGCCACATATATTCCCCATGAATATCCAGGAGTATCGTAATATCCTGCCTCCTGTGGATTTGAAGGGTTACTTACATCTATCACCCTTATACCATGGCTACCATCTGACACATAGGCATATCCACCTGTAACATATATCCCCCTTGCCAATCCAGGAGTATCGTAATATCCCACTTCCTGTGGATTTGAAGGATTACTCACATCTATCACCCTTAAGCCTGCCGAATAATCTGCTACATAAGCATAATTGCCTAATACAAATACTCCAAATGCCAATCCAGGAGTATCAAAAGATCCTACTTCATGTGGATTCGATGGATTACTCACATCTATTATCCTTAAGCCCGCGGTTACATCTGCCACATAAGCATATCCACCAATCACATATATCCCACTCGCATATCCAGGGGTATCGTAATATCCTACTTCATGTGGATTCGATGGATTACTCACATCTATCACCCTTAAGCCTGCCGTATCATCTGCTACATAAGCATATCCACCAATCACATATATCCCACTCGCATATCCAGGGGTGAAATATGAACCCAATTTTTGAGGTGATGTAAGGTTACTCACATCCCATATCTCAAGCCCTCCTTGCCCATCTACTATGTAAAGTTTGCCATCTGAATAACAAATATTTTTTACAACCCCTATTGTGCCTAATTCCCCTATCTTCTGCGGATTTGCAGGGTTACTCACATTAAGAATATATATCCCACCACCTGCATTAAAAAACACTGTATTCCCGTTGCCCGCAACTGCGTAAGAATAAGGACCAAAAGACCATGCACCGACAAATCTCACATTCAGCGAATCAAATCCGGATTCAGGCCTTGACTCTCCTATTTCTGGCAGATATAACCTGCTCATTGCTCCGTGTTTTCCAAAATTACCACCCTGGCCCAAAGCCAGCAACATCGCTATCACCAACTTCATCATTTTTCCTCCCTCTTTTTAACAAACATTATTTTACGCTTTTATTATTCTAAATTCAAAAGCAGATGATGCTGTTCGAAAATTTCCTCTTTCTCCTTTTCACGCACTTAATAAAGGGGGACAGGCAAGGGGATTCCATGCATTCTCTATTTCACCATAAACAAACCTTGCGAGAAAAGTCGGGTGAGCATTTTCAAAAAATTTACCATAACTCTACCTCTATCCTGCAATTTTTGCCCATACTCATTTAACGACTTACCCAGAATTATTCCCTGTGATAAACCTTCCACTCGAAATAAATTTAGTAGAGAGAATTTCTTGTGTGGGATCAACAGTTAAGTGTATATCAACTAATTTTTGAGATTCCCGAAATCCCAAAGTGGAAATACAAGGGCCAAAACATCCGGTCTGAATCAACATTTCATCCCCTTTGTGTTACTCACCTTAGTAAACTACATTCACTCAGTACTTTTTAGAAGCTACTCTTTAACTTTTTCTTCCGAAAATTGTAGAATTGGGCTTCGATGCTAAGCTGGTTTACAGTTTCAATCAGGATATCCTCAACCGTATCTTCATCCACGAACATGGGGAAATTGTCCATCTTTACAATCACGCCTTCAGGGTGTGGTCGGAATAAAACAGGGAAATTCACCCCATCCTTCTCTTGAATCAGAATAGCCTCGTTTTCGGAAATGTAAGCTTTATCTTTGATGAGCTCCCGAACCCTCTGCCGGCTCTCCTTTAATATGACATGAGCCATCTAAATCATTACCAGCTCTTTGTAGGCACCGAAGACAGATTTCAATGTGTTTACAATCTCACCCTCTGTGGCATAGACACGGACAGCATCTATGATGTATGGCATGAGGTTTTTATTGGTCCTGGCCGCTTCCTCGAGCCTCTTCAGTGCATTCTGGACTGCAGTGTTGTCCCTTTCTGATTTAATTTTCTTTAAGAATGCTATCTGCTCGGGCTCCACATTGGGGTCAATGTAAAATCTCGGAATCTCTATTTTCCCATCGGGATCAGCATACTTGTTGATTCCCACAACTGAATACTCACCCTCTTCCACCCTTCTCTGATAAGCGTAAGACGCATCCGCAATCTCTTTTCTGAAGAATCCTATTTCTATTCCCTTAAGAACACCATCTAAGAATGAGCCATCACCAAATTCCAGAATCTTGTCAAAGTACTTATACGCCTCTTCCTCCATTTTGTCCGTGAGTGCCTCTACAAAATATGAGCCAGCAAGTGGGTCTATTGTATTAATAACACCTGTTTCCTCAGCGATTATTTGCTGGGTTCTGAGGGCAATTTTCACAGCCTTTTCCGAAGGGAGCTGGACCGCTTCATCAAAGGAATTTGTATGGAGCGACTGTGTGCCTCCCAAAACTGCGGAAAGGGCCTCATAAGCGGTCCTCACTATGTTGTTTTCAGGCTGTTGAAGTGTAAGCGAGCAGCCTGCGGTCTGGGTGTGGAATCTCAGCCTCCAGCTCTCCGGTTTCTTTGCCTTATAACGGTTCTTCATCTCTCTTGCCCAGATTCTCCTTGCCGCACGGAATTTGGCAATTTCCTCAAAGAAGTCCATGTGGGAATTAAAGAAGAATGAGAGCCTCGGTGCAAAATCATCCACGTTGAGTCCGGCCCGAATGCCAGCCTCAACATAAGCAAATCCGTCTGCAAGGGTGAAGGCAAGCTCCTGAATAGCCGTCGAGCCCGCCTCACGGATGTGATAGCCAGAGATGGAGATTGTGTTGAATTTTGGAACATGGTCTTTTGCAAAGGCAAAGATGTCAGTGATGATTCTAAGCGAAGGCTCCGGTGGGAATATCCATTCGTTCTGAGCGTGGTACTCTTTAAACATATCGTTTTGAATGGTGCCGCGGAGTTTCTCCGATGGGACCCCCTGCTTTTCGCCAACCACGATATACATGGCAAGGATGATGGCAGCAGTGGGATTTATTGTGAATGAGGTTGAAACCTTATCAAGGGGAATTCCATCAAAAAGAATTTCGAAATCAGCAAGCGTATCCACTGCCACACCCACGCGGCCAACCTCACCTTCGGAAAGTGGGTCATCCGAATCACGTCCATAGAGTGTGGGAAAGTCAAATGCAGTTGAAAGTCCGGTCTCACCATGAGATAGGAGATACTTAAAGCGCTTGTTTGTGTCACTTGCTCTGCCGAATCCAGCGAACTGACGCATTGTCCAGACGCGACCCCTGTACATGTTGTAATAGGGACCGCGGGTATAGGGATACTCGCCCGGGAAACCAAGCTTTTCTTTGTAGTCAAAATCTTTTATATCCAGGGGGGTATAAAGGTCTTTAATCTCCAGGCCGGAGATGGTCTGGTATTTAGGCTTAATATCCTTTGACCTTTCCTTTCTTCTTTTGTACCATTCATCAATACTTTTCTTCAGCTCATCATACATATCAAAGACCCCCTTTTTTGAATGAATTATATTTAAGTCCCCCTTATATGTCAACTTTTCAAAAAGCCTTGTTCAAAAAATTCTGAATTTTAGTTGCTATCTTTTCCAATGAATTCACGCAATTTAAAAATGATCACAGGCCAGTCGGTAAATCCCCCTCCTTCCTCGGGGAAGGAGGGGCCAGGGGAGAATGGGTAAAGATCAACGCTCTTTCGAATGATAACCTAAACATAAATACTTTTGCTCAACTAATTTATCCATTCCACCCCAACCCTCCCTTCCAGAGGAAGGGAGGGGGTCTCGCAACTTATCATGCTTGGTGAAACTCGTTTAAACTCACTTTTCTGTTCACTATATTCACTTGTAACTACAAAATAATTAGGGGAGCATCTTCGAACAGGCTCACTTTTCAAAGAAGCTTTGTTCGAAAAATTATTTTCTATAATCCAGATTCGTGAGACAACCGGGTTCAAGTTCCCTTCCCTCACTTGCTTTGCAAGTGGGGGAGGGTGTTGGGAGGGGGCATTCCGCTTGAAAATTAGAAATTCAAGATGAAGACAATCTGCCGCTGAGTTGAAGGGTTATATGTGACCCCTCTCCTCTATCCTCTCCCCGCAGGTATTTATGCGGGGAGAGGATTTTTCTGTGTTTGAACATGCTCGCTTTCCAAACTTTCACAATTGTTATCTTAATGACAGTTGGGAAAATCGGGGATTTGCAAGACTAACAGTGAAAATTTCTTTTGGGAAAGAGCCCCTTGATGTAAAAAAGTTTAACTATTTCACAATGATACTGTAAAATAGTAACATGATTGGTGGGGTTGAGCCGGAGATTTTAGAAAATCTCAGAGAAAGAGAGCTGATTGGTGAAATTGTTAAATGGATCGATACACGTGAAATTATTTTGATCAAAGGTGCAAGACAGGTGGGAAAAACCTCCCTTCTGTATTTACTGATAAAGTATCTCATGTCAAATGGTTTCTCACCAGACAAAATTCATTTCTATGACCTCGAAGACGAGTTTGTGAGAGTGTCCTTTGAAGGTAGTTACGGGGATGTGATACGCTTTCTACAGACCGAAGGTGTGGACAGGAAAAATCGGCATTTTGTATTTTTAGATGAAATTCAATATCTTGAAGACCCATCCCCGACTCTAAAATTAATCCATGATCATCATCCTAATATAAAACTCATAGTATCCGGGTCATCATCCCTCGCTATTGAAAAGAAATGGTCTCAATCACTTGCAGGTAGATTTGTGGAATTCCAATTGCACCCCCTCAATTTTCGAGAGTTCCTTAATTTCAAAGATATTGACCTCAGGAATTATAGGCTCACACTGAGCGAGTTAATTGATAAAGCCAATGAGAGATTCAGAGTTCCCCCGGCTCACGAAAATCTTTTAAAAAATCTCTGGAGAGAATATGTTATCTGGGGTGGCCTTCCGGGTGTAGTTTTACTCGAAAATTTTACCATGAAGGAAAGGTTGCTCCACAGCTATATATCATCTTACGTCATGAAAGACATCGTTGGTCTTTTAAAGAGCACAACAAGATTCGTAAAACTTCTCCAGTTGATAGCCGCTCAATCGTCAAATCTCTTAAATCTTAATGAACTCTCAAGAGTTTCAGCCATACCTCGAAGCACACTCGAAAATTATATTTCCGTACTTGAAGCAAGCTTTATTGTTAATTTGATTAGACCATTTAAGCGAAATCCGTCAACTGAGATTGTCAAAATGCCTAAAATCTATTTTTTCGACAATGGTGTAAGGAATGGCCTCATTGGCATTTTTTCACAACCTGAGGCTCATCCTTTAAGTGGGCAACTTATGGAAAATGCGATTTTTACGAATCTTAATACCAAAGGTTATCGTGTTAATTTCTGGAGGTCAAAATCAGGGCAGGAAGTTGACTTTGTTTTACAAAAAAACGGCAACCTTGTGGCTATAGAGGTCAAACAGGGTGAAGTCTGTCCGCCCCATATCCCAGGGGGAATCAGGTCATTTATTAAGAGCTATGCTCCCAATATCTCTATAATTTTCAATGACAGATGCCTTACGTGTATGCCAGATAAAAGGATTTGTTATTTACCACACTGGACTGTTGGATGGATTGAGAAAAGCTCGTTGCGTTAGAAAATATTGTCCCCACACTGGTAAAATTTTATTGATGTAAAAAAGTTCAACTATTTTACATCGCTGCTGAAAAATAGTAGTGTGACACCTAGGTTATCTCTAAGGGCCAGAATCTTTTAAACTTTTCCAAAGTTGCCGCTAAACAGTCAATCCTGCCTCAAACTTTTTCCACACTTCCTGGATTGCCCTGGATGCAGGGGAATCGCCATATTCCACAACACTCAGTCCTTCTGTCATGGACTTTGTTACAGCAGGATCAAAGGGGATTCTGCCAAGCACCGTGCCTCCTCTTTTCTCCACGTACTTTTCAATGTCACGCGAAACCTCTTCATTTAGGTCATATTTGTTGACTATCACAAGAGGATAGACATTGAAATGCTCCATGAGGTCAAGAATTCTCCCAAGGTCATGGGCCCCTGACTGGGTGGGCTCAGCCACTACAAAGGCAAATTTCAAGCCAGAAAGAGTGGAGTTTACCGGACACCCTGTCCCAGGTGGTCCATCAACCAGAAGGTAATCGGCCTTTTCCTTCTGTGCGAGAAATAGGCCCTGCTTGCGGATTACTGTAACGAGTTTGCCGGAATTTTCCTCACCAATCTCGAGCATCCCATAGACAAGGGTGCCAAATCGGGATTTTGCCACGTACCAGTGCCCGGCAAGTGTGGGCTTCAGATCAATGGCCTTTTCAGGGCAAAGATGGTAGCACAGCTCACAGCCATCACAGGCTATGGGGTCAACCACATAATCTTCACTTATGGCATCAAATCTACAGTATTCCCGGCAGATTCCACACCATGTGCAGTCATCAAGCCTTATGTAAGCCCTCTTCATTCCGTAAAAATCACTGGACTGGAGAATTTCGGGCTGAAGTATCAAATGCAGGTCCGGTGCGTCCACATCACAGTCTGCAAGAACTTTGGACTTTACTATTGTGGCAAATGCGGCAGTAACTGAGGTCTTACCAGTACCACCTTTTCCGCTAACAACTGCAACCTCAAGCATCGTTTTTAGCTCCTTTTAGATTCTGAATATCCCTGTACATCTTGCGGAATTTCTCTCTCCATCCGTTATCAACCTCCACAATGGAAATCCCTTTTGAATAATGTTTAGCAATCTCACGGGAAAATGGAATTTTCATTAGAATCGGGACGTTGTTTTCTTCAGCAAATTTTTCAACCCTATCATCTCCTATGCCGTATCTGTTGATAACAATACCAGCCGGAATCTCCATCTTTTTTACCACCTGATAGGCAAGATTGAGGTCAAATAAACCAAAGGGTGTGGGCTCAGTGACAAGCACGACAAAATCCGAATCTTTCACTGCCTGAATCATGGGGCAGGATGTTCCCGGTGGTGAATCAATTATGATGTTTTCCTCACCCTCGATCTGTTTTTTGATGTAAGTTATCATGTATGTGGTGTTGATCTCTCCGATGTTAAGTTTACCGTCAAAAAATCGTATTCTTCCGTTCTTTCCTTTCCTCATTGACCCGACAGGACGTGGGACTTCGTAAAGTGCTTTCTGAGGGCAGAGCACTACGCAGGCACCGCAGCCCTTACAGAGTTCATCAAATACAACAACTTTCTTTGTATTGGGAAAGGCAAAAATGGCATTGTATGCGCAAACTTCCTGGCAAACACCACAAAAGTCACATTTATCGTAATCCACTCTCGGGACAGGAATACCGACGTCGCTTTCCTCTTCAAATTCTGGCTTAATGAAAATATGAGCGTTAGGTTCCTCAACATCGAGGTCGAGGAACGTCAATTCATGGTCAATACTGAGGGCAA
>JALXCE010000281.1 GCA_026991055.1 Caldifarciminota bacterium
AACAAGCTACTCCACCCATTGATTTTCAGGTTGTTCAGTTGTATAATATGCTCATGAAACATGAACAAAGAAAAACAGTGAACAGAAATACCAGCGAACTTATTTCGAAGGTCGTCAATGCGATCAAAGAGTTTATTGGCCTTGATGTTGAGGTAAAAACTCAGCCTGAGCTTATGGTTACAATTATCAATGGAGGAACTTTTAGTGCGCATTTGTGCATCAGGTCGCAACTTCGAACTTCAACAGTGGGGCTCGTATTGAAAGAGTGTCTGCAAGTGAAACCCTCAATGATATTTTCCTCTTTTATTTCAAAGCCTGTCGCAGAGATTTTGAGAAAAAATAAAATCTGGTTTGCTGACCCACTTGGGAATGTTTACATAGAAGTTCCTGGAAGGATTTTTGTATATACAATCGGTAAAACACCCAGAATGGCATCAAGTGGCAGAAGTACGTTAATAACAGAAAGCGGTGCCAGGCTGATGCTTTTTATTCTCACTCATGGACCTGAATTAATGGTGACTTACAGGAAAATAGCAGAGGAAGCCGGACTTTCCCTTGGACGAACATCCTATCTTATGAAGGCTTTATTGGATAGCGGGATTGTCATTAAAGAAGATGAGAAGTATTTAGTTACCAAAGGCAAAGAGCTATTTGAAATATGGACTCAGGCGTATCTGGAAAAACTGAAGCCCAAAAGATTTATAGCAAAATACATATCAAAATACCAATCTGACCTGAGGGCTTTTTTTGAGAGTGTAAAAAAGTTAAAAATACCGGCAGGGGTTGGAGATGAACTTGCAGGTGAAATTTTAACAAATTACTTAAAAGCCCAATATGCAAGTTTGTGGATAAGATTGGAAGACATTGGGTTTGCCAGGGAAACATTGAAACTACTCAAAACGGAACATGGAAACATCAGAATTTATGAGCATTTTAATCCCAACGTGATTTTTTGGTCACAGCAGCCTGGCATAATGCCAGTACCAATGGTAATTGGTGATTTATTGGAGATAGATGATGTGAGAAACCGTGAAACAGCTAAGATATTACAGGAGAAGTTTTTAAAATGGACCCTCTAAGCCAATTACAAAAGGAAGCACTGGCCTACCTTGTGAACTGCTTTGAAGAATATCAGTGGGATTATGCCCTAATCGGTGCCACAGGACTGATTTCACAGGGAATTAAGATTAGGAGAGTGACTCAGGATTTGGATTTTGCCATTATTGCGGATATAAATCCTCAGCATATTCTGATGAGGTGCGGTCTTAAAAGAACTAAGTTGCCCCACAGATATCAGTGGAGAAATTTGCATATTGACATCATACCTATAAAAAGGAATACACGGCAAAATATTATTTACTGGCCAACAGGTCATAGAATGAGCGTGATTGGCTTTAGAGAAGCAATTGAATATGCCAAAAAACTTGAAATTCCAACAAACGAGGAAAAAATTTTAGTAAATGTTGCTCCTATCCCGATAATTGTTCTTCTGAAGCTAATTGCATGTGCTGAAAGGGTGGATTCCTGGGATACTGATCATGCTCAAAAACATTTCAGGGATGTTGCAGCTTGTTTGAGACAATATGAATACCATAGCCAAAGGAGATTTGACTGTATGAAAGAAGTGGGGGGTGTAAAGGATGAATTTGAATGTGCTGGGGCTTTTCTTTTGGGCAGTGATTTGAGGAAATTCTCATCAGAGGGAATTGATTCGTCGTTTTGCGATTCTTTAAAAAAGTGCTGTTCGTTACAAATGGGCGAAACCGATAAAAACCTGTTTGAGTGCCTAAGGCGAGGATTCAGGTGTGAAAGTATAGAGGAGTGCCAGGCGGATTAAAGTGCAAGTGATGTAAGAAATTTCTATTTTTTCCTGAGCACCAATCTTTGGATAGAGTATCATACACTTTTCGTGCATGTGAAGTAAATGAATAAATGCGCTTCGTTTAACATTCAAGAGATTATGGGAAGCGGTGAAGCTGGAATTACAACGCTAAGGGGGAATTGTGGAACTCAGAAGTAGAGTATCCGAAAGTGTTCGATACAGGTTAATTTCGCTTTTTAAGTGTCTAAGTTGAGTAATTTCCATTATTTCTTCAAGTTCCTCCACATTTTCTAAATTCTTGTCAACACCACCGGTAACTCATGGCTTTTATCGTGATGGTGCCATCCAGATTTGTTAATCCTTTTTAGATTCCCTATCGCCCTATCGGTTTACACCCTTACAGAATATACACCTCTCAAAAGTCATTTGTCTTTTTTAACTATGAGCTATTGCTTCTATTTAAAACTGATTTAGTTCCAAATTTGACTTACTATCATGAAGTGTTTATAATACCCCAGGAGAAAGTTTTGCTCTTTAAAAAACAGGTAAGTTGTGTTTTAACCACAATTTCGGAGGTGATGTAAATGGAAATTGGTCTCCACCAGAAAATGCTAAGAGAGCTCAATGGGGCTCTCAAAAAGCCGGGCCATAAATGGGCCATGGTGATAGATAATAGAAAATGCGTGGGGTGCTACTCATGTGTAGTATCCTGCGCCGCAGAAAACGTTGCACCTCCAGGTACCTCCCTCAGACTGGTTTACGAGGCTGAAACCGGCGATTATACCAAAGCTGACCGCTTCTTCATGCCTGTAAACTGCATGCAATGTGATAATGCACCGTGTAAAGAAGCCGCTGATAAAATTGAAAAAGGTATAGTGACCAGGAGACCCGATGGCATAGTTGTATTCGACTACGAGAAACTAAAGAAAAACAAAAAGGCCAGAGAGGCAATTATGGAAGCCTGCCCCTATAAGGTGGTCTTTGAAGATAAAGGAGGTTTCTATACCGAGAACACACCAGTATTCGAGAAGTATGAGGAAAGAGAGTTCTTTGATATCAAGAAACTGACGAGAAAAGGAAATGCTATGGAAGGGACTCTGAGAAAGTGCGACTTTTGCATACATAGGGTTGAGAATGGCTTATTACCTGTATGTGTCACTACCTGTATCGGCGGCGCTATATATTTTGGAGATATAAACGATCCCAATTCCACAGTTTCCAAGAAAGTTCGCGAGAATAAGACCTTCCGCATGTACGAGGAAAACAAACCTAATGTCTATTACATTGGATTCAAGACGAGAGAATCATTTGTCCCATCAAATATTGAAAAGTGTGTAGAGTGCCACGGATAGGAGGTCCCCCATGAAGAGAAGAGAATTTATCAAAAATGCTGCATTTGTAGGTGGTTCTGCCCTCATAGCATCAAAGCTTGAGGGTAGTCAAAAACTCATGAATGCCATCGTTACTCAGGCTGATGGATATACCTCCTACCCGTTAGCAAAGCCCGAAAATGTTATTTACTCTGTTTGCCTTCAGTGCCATACTTCCTGCCCCATAAAAGTTAAGATTCTGAATGGCGTTGCTGTGAAAATTGATGGTAACCCATATTCTCCACAAAATCTGATACCCCAGTTGAACTATGATACTTCTCCTGCTGTCGCGGCAAAGCATGATGGCAAGCTATGCCCCAAAGGTGAGTCTGGTATTCAGACGCTTTATGACCCATACAGGGTCAGAAAGGTTTTAAAGAGAGATGGGCCAAGGGGTTCTAATCGCTGGAAGGTAATATCTTTTGAGCAAGCAGTCAAGGAAATCGTTGAAGGCGGTTACCTGTTTAAACATGTGAAAGGTGAGGAAAACCGCTACGTTTCAGGCCTCAAGGATATCTACAAGCTCCGTGATCCTAAAGTAATGAAACAGATGAAAAAGGATGCAAAGCTTGTAGCAAAAGGCAAAATGAGCGTTGCCGCCTTCAAAAAGAAATATGCAAAATACCTCGATACTCTTATTTCCCCTGATCATCCTGACCTTGGCCCGGTTAACAATCAGCTCGTTTTCATGGCCGGAAGAATTGAGCACGGTAGAAAAGAATTTGTAAAAAGATGGCTCAACGATGCATTTGGAAGTGTAAACTTTTACGAGCACACGA
>JALXCE010000282.1 GCA_026991055.1 Caldifarciminota bacterium
GGAGGAGCATGGGGTGCCATTTTGCATAGGGGCGGAGATGGACGCTGCGGTGAAGGAGACATTGAGCGGAATAAAGGAAGAGGAGTTGAGGGAATATGAGAAAGGGGCATGGATAGCGGAGGCAGTGATAAGATGGTATGATGGTAGGGGTAGAGCGGAGAATGTATTCAAGGAGATGAAATATGACATAGGGATGAGAAGGATGCCGACAGGAGAATTTATGGCGAATGCGGCGTATATGCAGGTATTATTCAGGATAATGCAGATGGAGATGTTGCCGGGTGGGAGGAATATACGGTGAAGACAATGAGGTTTTTGCTGAGTGTAGGGGTGTACATAGTGAGGCATGGGAGGAGGTTATGGATGTCGTTTCCGAGGGGATATGGATATAGGGTGATATGGGAGAGGATGCTAATAGCGATGGGGCCATAGAAGGAGTTTGGAATGAATATGAAACGTGTGACATATATTGATTGGTTTTACGGAAGAGAAGAGAGGGAAAGGTGTACAAAAGGGAAGGAGAGATCGGGGAAATGAGTGGATAGAAATAGTCAAGAGAATGCAGTGAGCCAGTGAAGTTAGCGGAGGGGGTGTGGAGATAAGCGTCAGGATGGTCTAATCAGGGTTGAAATTTTCCTTAGCTGAGGATTTGGGAGCTTACGTTTTATTGAAGGTTTTGGGCATAAATGCTACAATATAACCGTGCTTATTTTCAAAATTTTAGCGTATATCTTCATCACCCAGCAGCCTGGAGCAATAGAGGGGCACGTTTACGACGCGGTAAGCGGTCAGGGATTACCATATGCAAACGTAATAATCGAGGGTACAAAATTAGGTGCTGCCACCGATGTCAATGGATTCTACACCATCATAAATGTTCCTCCCGGCAAATATCGGGTAAAAGCCTCTATTCTCGGCTACAAAGAAAAGACCGTTGAGGTAACACTGGGCCCGGGTGAAATCAAAAAGGTTGATTTTTATCTCCCCGAAGCTATTGTTCGGCTAAAAAAAGAGGTCGTGGTGGTTGGCAAAAAGCCTTTGATAGAGAAAGAGGTCTCATCAACCAAGACCATCATTGAAAGAAAAGACCTCGAGGCCATGACTGTGGAAAATGTAAGAGAAGTTCTACAGAAGCAGGCTGGCGTGAGTGGACTCGGCACAGACATTCATATTCGTGGTTCACGAAGCAATGAGATGACCATGTATGTTGATGGGGTGCCCATAAAAGACCCACTATCTGGAAACGCTTTTGGTTTGTACCTTCCCACAAGATTCCTGAAGAGCTACGAGGTTATTTTTGGTGGTATAAGTGCCGAGTATGGAAACGTAACCGCCGGCGTTATCCGCGCTGAAATTAGAGAGGGCACGAGCAGATTTCACTTTGGCGTATCTCACAAGAGGGACAACTTTGGATTTTTAAACTATTTTGGTTACGACGAGTACGGTTTCTACTTTGAGGGGCCAGTAAGGCTTAAAAAAATCCGAAACATCAGATATTTTGCCTCTTTTAACTCCTCTTTTTCAAACACATATCTTCCACATACTCACGATCTTTACAGCAGTGTGTATGGCACAGATAAACTTTCACCAAAGGAAGAAAATAACCTCGCCGGGGTCATAAAAATTACCTGGAAACCGCGTGAGAATTTCAAGCTTTTCTACAATTTTACAAAATCAGTGGAAATAAATCAGGGGTACTTTTACTCCCTTGCTGACTATCCTTTTGCCCATGGATTCCCCACAAAATACATGTACTATCTTGACCACTACCCAGTTTTCACCCGCGATGCCAATGAGTCAGTCCTCGGTGTGCACTACGTACCCAATCTGAGGAACATCATTGACATGCGCATAGCGAGATTTTTCACCAACTTTCACCTTGATGTGCAGGGCAAAAAGTGGAACAAATACGTGGCTCTGGGTGATTTTGATCCGCCTTATGGCTATTATGACCACGGTGATGCACCCTACTGGCATGACCACTATGCCGAATCCTATGTTCTAAGACTCGATTTTACCCGCCAGCAGACACCTGTATGGCGTATGAAAACAGGATTTTTAATGAACTATTCCAATGTCCAGTGGATCGATATTCAGTATCCCTGGCTTGCTGGCCCCTCTGGTCTGGGTTTGAACTATGATATTTACAAAGCCCACACGACAAGGGGCGGGATTTATGTTCAAAACAACATTCATTTTGCGGGTATGATAGCTGCGCTGGGGATGAGGCTCGACTTCTGGGTCCCCGGTAATTATATCGAGAAAGGTGTTAAAAAGGCCCTTTCCAGAATTGATATTCATCCCACAGTCAAGGCCCAGTATGAGAGTTATCTCACATCCATGAAACTTCCGTTCACGCATTATCATTTTAAGGCTCATTTAAACCCGAGGATCGGTGTTTCCTTCCCTGTCACCGAGAGGACAAAATTTCACTTTTCCTACACCCACTCATCGAAGATCCCGGATTTCAAATACGTCTATTCCAAGCTTGGAAGGAGAGCTACTTCGACCTACACCCTTGTGGGTAATCCTAATCTCAAGCCGACTGTTACGGTCCAGTATGAACTCGGACTCGAGCACCTTCTGACTGAAAGGGTAAAGTTCAGTTCTGTGGCCTATTACAAAGACATTTTCAACTACCCCACTGCCGTGCGGGTGCCCGGTATTCCACCAAATCCAGACTTCTGGATGTATCTCAACTCGGATTACGCACGTGCTTTTGGACTCGAGAATGGAGTTCGTGGCGACATCACAGACCATATCTCCGCATCTGTAACTTTAACCCTTTCACAGGCCACAGGAAAGGCTTCTACCTCCGAGGATGTCTACTGGCGTAGAGGCGAGGAAAGTCTCAAGGAGTGGCACCTCAAGTGGTCACGACCATTTAAATTATTCGCAAATATAACTTACCGGACACATCGAACTCCGGTGACTTTGTGGAGGATAAGGATTCCGAGTAACTTCATGTTTTCTGTTTCCTGGTCTCTCCAGTCAGGAGTTAGATACACACCGGTGGATAGCCTTGGAAACAGGGGTAGTTTCAATTCTAAACTCGGCCCCATGTGGAACAGAGTTGACATAAAAATTCGTAAATATTTCAGGACCCGTGCCGGCAGATTTAAAATTGAACTCGAGGGCAAGAATATCTTTAATTCGAAACTGGTTCGTTACGTAAATCCGCTAACAGGAAGAGCTTATGAGCCAGGTGATCCCATACCACGCGGGTTCAAGGAGATTGATCTCAACACACCCGCAAGGTTTATGGCACCGAGAGAGATTAAACTGGGGGTATCTTACGAATGGTAAAAAGATTGTTTTTAATCCTTATACTCGCATCTGGCCTTATGGCTGATGGTATATTTGAAAGTCTTGGGGGACAAAAAGTTGGAACGACCTCTATGGTTTTCCTGAAGATAGGAATCGGCACAAGAGCTACTGGTATGGGAGGAACCTTCGTGGGTGTGGCCGATGACCCATCCACGTTTTTCTGGAATCCCGGTGGTGTACCGAATCTTGGAAATTCCGCCTATGTTTCCTTTACGGCTTTACCCGACAACGTAAACATGACATTTATCTCGGCCTCCAGGAATCTTGGCCTCTGGGGATACGCCGGAGTATTTCTAATTGGGCTTGATGCTGGATACATGGAGGAAACCGATGAGTACCATCCCTTTGGGACTGGCCGGTACTTTCACTTCGGTGACTATCTTCTTGGTGTGAACTACTCTAAAAAAGTCACGGATAGATTTTCTTTTGGGATGAATGTGAAAGGCTTTATGGAGGAGTTTTACGGTTTGAAATCCTATGGATTCGCAATGGATATGGGGACCTTTTATCTGGTAGGTTACAGGGATATAAGGATTGGGGTGTCCCTTTCAAATCTCGGGCCGGATGTCAAACCCGGTGGAGACGGAGAAAATTACCTGAGTTTCCCTGTCCCGATCGTTTATAGAATGGGGGTATCTGGAT
>JALXCE010000283.1 GCA_026991055.1 Caldifarciminota bacterium
CCATCTTAAATGCCTCTTCTCTCTTAACAGGTGGATCATTGTGTCTCGGAGTCCACCCATCTGATATGTTGGTGTTATAAGTATAAAACAAAGCCACTCTTCCTTTAATGATTATGGCATATCCATGAGGTGGTCCCTTATAGTGTTCATGAATCTTGGGAAGCCCTTTATCAAAGTTGTAAAACACATGATAAATGGGATTGCTGAATGGGAGCTCCACAAGCTTTTTGTCAGGGAAAACCTTCTTTATCTCTCTGCGAAAATATTTATCAAGGCCGTAATCATCGTCAACATAAAGGAATCCCCCGTTTTCAAGGTACTTTCTCAAATTTTTGACCTCTTCGTCCGAAAGTTTAATATTCCCATGTCCGGTGAGATATAAGAAAGGGAACTTAAACACCTTGGGGTTATCGAATGAAACAACGTATTCACGGGGTTCGACCTTGAGATTTGTATGTTCATTGAGGAATTTTGCGAGGTTGGGTAGCACATCCGGGTCGTTGTACCAATCCCCTCCACCAGCATACTTCACCCGTGCGAGTTTCAGGTCGTAGTGAAAGTTTCCACCGAGAATCAGGAGCAAAAGAAGCACATTCATGACGTCTATGGATTATAAGACCAACCCCTACCAATCTCAAACGGAGAGGAGTCTGTTTGAGAGGCTCATCAGAAGTTTGAAAATGAAATCCCTGGAGAAGGCGTCTGAACCTGTTCGAAAATTTCATTCTGGCTATTCTTTCGCGGAGGTGTATAGAGTGAGGGAAAAAAGTAATGGGTTAGTTAAAAAATTGAGTAATCAATAGGTTACAACAGGCATCAAAACTCCCTCCCTTCCTTAGGAAGGGAGGGTTGGGGTGGAATGGGAAAAAGTATCCGTGCTCAGAAATATCAACCATTCAGAGATTCTGAATTTGTCAATCTTTTCCCCATTCTCCCCTGGCCCCTCCTTCCCCGAGGAAGGAGGGGAAATTACCGATTGGTCTGCGATTGTGAGTGAGGTTACGAGGATCCGCTGGAAGTGGAAGCAACACCTTAAACACCTTTTTACCCGCAATGATAAAACAATTGCTTATCTCTCTTGTTTTCACTATCTAACGTTACTCCCTCACCTGACCCAAGGGTTAGCTAAATTAGGCGTTTCCTCGACTTTAATTGACAGGTGGTGGTAAATTAGTTTATAAATTGAGCCGTGAGCTCATTAAAACTTTATACACCTGATTATTTGCCTTCCATATATTTAAACCCTACAGGAGGATTCCCACATGGATATAAAAGGTAAAACCATTTTATTGCTTGGAGGGGCGGGCCAGGTAGGCCTCGCAATTGCGAAAAAGATGCTACACGAAAATCCACGCAAACTCGTTATATCGTCCCTGTTCAAAGAGGAAAGTGAAACTGCAATAAAAGAGCTTAAAGCTTATATTGAGCGTGTCTTCAAGGATCACGAGAAACCCACCACAGAATTTGTACCGGAGTGCGGAAACATATTTGTTCGCGAGGAACTGGTTGGAAAATCACGCGAGGAAATCCTGAATACTCCAGAATACCGAGACAAGGTAATGGAGGACGTGCTTGGTGAAATTACCGATGAAATCATAAAAAATTCCCATTTGTATACGCTTATTCACAGGCACAAACCAGACATTATCATCGATTCCATCAATACCGCTACAGCTCTGGCGTATCAGGACATCTATTCAGCCGCTACAGAGGTCAAAAGTTATTTGGATCGAGGAGATTTCTCGAGCAAAGAGTTCCCCGTGAGTGTCGCAAGACTGGTGACCAGCCTTTACATTCCTCAGCTTGTAAGACACATTCAGATACTTTATCGAGCGATGATGGATAATAACGTTCAGATGTACGTGAAAATTGGGACAACCGGTACTGGTGGCATGGGTTTGAATATCCCATACACGCACGGAGAAGAGCGTCCTTCGAGGATTCTGCTCTCTAAATCTGCAGTAGCAGGGGCCCAGACCCTCTTGCTTTTCCTGATGGCGAGGACCCCCGACGCACCTATCATAAAAGAGATCAAACCTGCCTCACTCATAGCGTGGAAGCGGATAGGCTCTGGAGAAATCAGAAAACGTGGACAAACGATCTACCGCTATGACTGCCCACCAGACAGGGCTGTCGAGCTAAAAGAGGGCGAAACCTTTGACTACAAAAAGATTGACGCTGGTGAACCTTTAAACATCCCACTAAAGGCAGTTTTCATCGATACTGGTGAAAATGGAGTCTTCTCCCTTGAAGAATTCAAGGCCATCACAACACTGGGACAGATGCAGGCAGTGACACCAGAGGAAATTGCCAAAAACACATTGCTCGAGATCAAGGGTGGAAACACATCAAAGGATATCATTGACGCCCTCGATGGCTCTGTCATGGGCTCGACCTATAGAGCCGGGTTCCTTAGAGAATTTGCCATCAAAAAGCTCGAAGAAGAGAAGAACAGGACTGGTAAAGAGAGTATCGCATTTGAAATTCTTGGACCGCCTCGTCTCACAAAATTGATTTTTGAAGCCTATATCCTGAAAAACACCGTTGGGACTATGGAAAAGGCTCTGAAGATGACCCCTGAAAATCTTGCGAAGGTAAGTCAGAAAGAGATTGAAGAGAACAAGGACTTAAGGAGCTGGATCGTTTCAGTGGGAATTCCCATTCTTCTTTCCGATGGTAAAAGACTACTTTTTGCAAAGAATGAAGTCACATACAGAAGGAAATTCTGGGCAGAAAGACCGTGGAAGGTTACCTCAGAAAATATTATGCATTTCAGGCACAATGAGTGGGTTGACCTGACACCTGAAAATATGAAACAGTGGCAGGATTGGTTCAAGCAGATTCTCGAGGAGAAAAAGCTCACTGTTGGCGATACAAGCTCGTACTTTGACAGGGGTGAGGATTTCTGGCCCAAAGAGGCTACCGATGAAACTGCCATTGATCCTGGAGAGGTGGCTGGATGGATTTTCACAGTGGTGGAAAAAGGGAGCAGGATGAAAGATTGATGAGATTTAATCCCTATATCGAGGAAGTTCCCGTTTATGTGCCGGGAGTTACAGCAGAGAGTCTTGTTAAATCTCGCGGATTTTCATTGGACGAGATCGTAAAGCTCTCGTCCAATGAAAATCCGCTTGGCCCCTCACCCTTCGCAGTTGAGGCAGCAAGGTACGAATTAAACAGGGTAAATCTTTATCCAGACAACACTTACAACGATTTGAAGAAAGCTATAGCCGAAAACGTTGGTCTCCCACCTGAAATGGTCTACGTCGGCAACGGCTCAAGCGAGATTTTCCTCTTTCTCTCACTCGCCTTTCTGAACGAAAAATCAAACATCGTCACCTCAAAGCACACTTTCCAGATTTATAAAATTTCAGGGAGAATCGTCGGCGCAGATGTGATTCAGGTTCCAATGCGCGAGGATTTGACCATAAACCTTGATAAAATTTCCCAATCAGTTAACGAAAATACGAAAATAATTTACATCTGCAACCCTAATAATCCCACGGGCACATATTTGAGCGAATCAGAAGTCAAAAGGTTCATCGAGAGCGTTGACCAGGATGTCATCATCGTTTTTGACGAGGCGTATTACGAGTATGTCACAGCAGATGACTATCCAGACACGAGAAAATTCATTGACCGTGGAAACATTGTGATAATTCGAACATTCTCGAAGATTTATGGACTTGCAGGATTAAGGCTTGGTTACGCCCTCACTTCGCCGGAGATCATAGAAAAGTTTGAGCATGTGAGGTTTCCCTTCAGCGTATCGCGTGTGGCAAGAGCTGCAGGAATCGCTGCTCTCAAAGACACAAACCACGTACAACAGTCAAGAGAATCAAATGAACGCAATAAACTAAAGATGTATAAAAAATTCGAAGAACTGGGTGTAAAATATTACCCCTCGCAAGGGAATTTTGTTTATATTGAGACTTGGATGAAAGGAAGTGAAATTTTCAAAAAATTGCT
>JALXCE010000284.1 GCA_026991055.1 Caldifarciminota bacterium
GCCAATGTGGCCGCCGTGTCCGCTGCACTGGACATTATCAAAAACGAACCAGAGAGGCGGCAAAAACTCTGGGACAACACGAAAAGGATGCTTGATGGCCTGCGCAGAATGGGCTACGACACCGGACTCTCAGAAACACCGGTGATTCCTGTGATCATTGGAGATGATATGAAAACCTTTATGTTCTGGCGTGCACTTCTTGACAATGGAGTTTACGTCAACCCGGTCATTTCTCCTGCTGTCCCACCAGGAAGGCAGCTTCTGAGGATCAGTATGATGGCGACACACACAGATGAGCAAATTGACAGGGCCCTTGAAGTCTTCGAAAAATTGGGCAAAAAATTTGAGGTAATTTGAGGAGGTAAAAAATGGCGACAAAAGATGAAATTTTAAAAGCCTATGAATTTGCAATTGAACTTGAGAAAGAGAGTCTCAAGAGCTATCTGGACCTTGCCAAAAGGACACATGATGTCACGGGCAAAAATATGTTTATCTGGCTCGCCCGTGAAGAGTACGAACATATGAGGATACTGGAATCCATAAGGGACAAGGTTTTACAGGATCAGCCGATAGGGAAAATTAAGATTGAAGAGGACGAACTCCAGAAGTTGCTACCTGACATAAAGAAGCTTGAGAAGAAGAAGTCCTCGGTCGCCGAGACTCATCAGATTCATGCACTTCAGGCCGCCCTCGAGCACGAGGCACAGTCAAGGGACTTTTACAAAGAGCAGGCGGATAAAACCGAGGACCCGGAGCTAAAACAGCTCTTTACCCGCCTTGCCGAAATGGAGCAGGCTCACTACGACCTGATCCTTGCACAGCTTGACTTCATCAAGGGTACCGGATTCTGGTTCGGCATCCCTGAATTTGACATCGAAGGAGCTCCATAAGCCGCTCCTTTAGAGTTGGTTAATTATCGTTAAGTTGGGCTTGATTTAAAAAATTCTCCTTCCTGTGATCTCCGCGCGTGAAGTGCGTAAGGAATGGTGCAGGCGGGAGAAGGCGATTTAAGTGTATACCTGATTTGAAGAAGTCCTGCCTTCAAAAGTTTGGTTAGTGTAATTTTATACCAACCCCTCACAAAAAGTGCCCTGATTATTACTTCTAAAACCCTTTCAGACTTTTGCTGCCTTTTTAAACCCTTCAAAAAATCCTTGTCATCAGACCAGGAAATATTTTTGATTTTTACAATTTGAAAAATTTGACATGAAGAAGACCTTCCGTTATACATAGGTTAATAAACAGGGAGGTGTCTATGAAATATCTCTTGTTAGTATTATTGGGAGTCGTGTGGGGTGGTGAAATCTCCCATCAGTTATCAGAAATTCCCACCGCAGAAAGGGGGAACATCTCTATTTACCTTGCCTCTCAAAATCCAGATGTTTCAAAAACGCTGAAAGATGCCAGTGAACTGTGGAATATAGGTTCGTATGAAAAGGCGATTAAACTGATAAAGGGAGCTGAGCAGGTTGATCCAGATATTATCCTTGGAGAGGAATATAGAGAACCTTCATCCACAATGAGGTGGGGCAATGAGGTTCTATTGAACCAACGCCCCTGGAAAAGTCGAAACCTTGAACTTGTATATGAACCCAACACGGGCAATCTATTTATGGCAATAAAGGCAGATACTGGAACTGGAAGCAGTAAAAGATACTTTGCACAACTATTTTTCTCAAACGATGGGGGAGAAACCTGGAGTAGAACGGCGAGCTGGACTATTCCCAATGGAACGAAGTTAAATTCTTATAACATCGCAGAGCTCGATACCTTTATCTACATGGTGCAGGCATGGAATGGAAGAGATGTTTTCTTCGTGAGATACAATGCAAATACGGGACACCTTGATAACTCTTTTGGAGCCCATTATGTCATTTCACCCTCAGATACGATTAAAGAAATAGTGATTGAACCTAACAGGTACTTTCATAATCGTCTTTACATTGCATTTATCACGATGAATCACAATCTATCTTATTATTACTCAGCTAATCCATATACCACATGGCAAGAGATAAACACAGGAGTAACAAATGCTTATAAAGGACTTGATGCAAGTTACGGGTACACACCTTCCTCGGGACATTACATCTGGCTATCTTACATCAACACAAATGACAGTCTGGATGTCCTTGCGAGAACGGATGGTAGCTGGGATACTCACCTGGGATTATCAGCGGCAGAGCCACATCCAACCTCTATTGCCATGCATGGTGATACTGTTATAGTTCTTTTTGCATACCAGTATGCGAGCCATGTGGGGATAAGATACAAAATAACTTATAACGACGGCGGAAACTGGTACTATGGAACAATGAATGTCTCGAGCGACACAGTGTATGTAAGTGATGTCACTGCTTGCGGTGGAAATGGGTGGAACGTTGTTTACACATCATATCATTATTTGTCAGCGTCTGAGGATGTTAAATATCTGCACAGAGGGTATGGTTCCGGGCAATGGTCCTCTCCTCTTACCTTAAATAGTCATGATGCGATGACGACGTATAAGCCCGTGATTGAGTACGTCGGAGGTGGGAACTATGGTGTTGCCTATATAGCTGATAACTATGATGTCTATTTCAACAGATCCGACTGGGTTGACGTGGCAGAACCCCCTGTAAATGTGGGAAAACCATTCTCGTTTAAAGCATTAACAAAGGGAAGAGTTGCCACACTGGAATTTACTTTAAAAACTTCAGGAATTGCGAACGTCAGGATTTACAACGTTTCTGGCTCTCTTATTAAATCCTATACAGTTTCTGCACATGCTGGAGTGAACAGAATAGCTTTCAATGCCCGGGTCCCCGGTGTGTATATCGCGAGACTCGAATTCAAGGGGAAAGTGGCTGGCACTAAATTTGTTGTGATGAAGTAAAAAGGAGTGGGTGTGCCCGCCGAAGGCGGGCACACCCACTCCTTTTTATCTCCTTCAGGCACACTTTGTCACAGAAATTCTCTAAATTTGTTTCCTCAGCACTCCCGAGTAAATGTAGGCAATACCAAAACTCAGGCGTGTAGCTTTAACATCACGAAATCCCTTCCTTTCCAGTAAATCCTTCATCTGAACCGGCGTCAGGAAAGCCCTGATAGAGACAGCAAGCTCCTTATAATCCTCCTTGACGCCGGCGATTATATCTCCTACAACGGGCATAATGTATCTAAGGTATATCCAGTAAAAGAAGCCGAAAATATTCTTCTCAGGTGGTGCAAACTCGAGAATAAAAACTCTCCCCCCGGGCTTTAAAACCCTTACCATTTCATCAATTGCCCTGCTGTAATCAGGTAAGTTTCTAAGGCCAAATCCAATAGTAATAACATCCACAGAGGAATTCCTCACAGGCAGGAGTAATGCATCTCCAATTATGATGGGGAATCTGTGCCCCGTTTTCCTCATCTTTCCCCGGGCCACGTCTAACATTTCAACTGAGATATCGAGCCCAATAGGTTTTGCCTCAGATTTTTTTGCTACCTCAAGGGCTATGTCACCGGTTCCCGTACAGAGATCGAGAACCACCTCATCCTTTTTAGGTGATATCAACTTCAAAAGCTTCTTCCGCCACAAAACATCAATGTACAGGCTGAAGAAATGATTCAAAAAATCATACTTCTCCGCTATCTTCTTATAAATTTGCTCAGCGTTGTTAACCATAATGAGGGCGAAAATTATACTGGATTCGTGTAGAATTAACTAATTTCAGCATCATCCCCGTGCCCATCAAAACAGGCTTCTCGACTTGCATTCAAAATTTCAGGCGGATATAATGTAATCCAACCTATGAAAAACCTCACCATTGCTATAGATGGTCCCGCTGCATCGGGTAAGTCTACCACTGCAAAACTGGTTGCGAAAAGACTCGGTCTAACACCCATTGATACAGGAGCCATGTACCGTGCAGTGACTCTTAAAGTTTTACGGCTCGGGATAAATCCTGAAGATGAAGCAAAAGTTGTTGAAGTGGCAAAGAAGACCGATATCTGGCAGGAATGCAAGAATGGAGTGTTGAAAACTTACATGGACGGTGAGGACGTCTCAGAGGAAATTCGAACTCCTGAAGTCTCAAGGTATGTTTCCGTTGTTGCAAAATACCCGGGGGTGAGAAAACACCTCGTGGAGATTCAGCGAAAACTGGCAAAACAGGGAGGTGTGGTGGTTGAAGGCAGGGACATCGGCACCTACGTGCTGCCGGATGCGGACATTAAAGTTTTTATGAAGGCATCGCTTGAAGAACGGGTGAGGAGGAGACTCGCCGAGCTCAAGGCCAAAGGTGTAAAAGTATCAGCCGAGGAGATCAGAAAAGAACTCGAGACGAGAGATAGGATAGATTCATCCCGCGCCTTTGCACCACTTAAGCCCGCGGAGGATGCATTCGTAATTGATACAACAAACCTGACAATAGAGCAGCAGGTTGAAAAAATTATCGAAAAGGTGCACGAGAAATTCGGAGACGAAGACCCGTGAAGTCATGAAATGGGGTTTTGCATGGCTGATCCTCTACCCATTGTTCAAAGCTCTTTTTGGGATGAGGATTGAAGGCACTGAGAATGTTAGGAGGAAGAAAAGAGTGATAATAGCGCCCAATCATATTTCATCCTGGGACCCACCGCTTGTGGGTGTGGCATCGCCGAGAGAGCTGTATTTTCTTGCCAAAGAGGACCTATTTATTCCCAATGCTCTTTTCAGATGGCTAATCACCACATACAATGCCATTCCAATTAAAAGGGAAACTGGTGGAAAAGATGCGCTTAAAAAGGCTTTAAAACTTCTGAAAGAAGAAAAAGCCGTGGTGATTTTCCCGGAAGGGACACGTAACAAAACGGAAAAAGAGCTTTTACCATTCAAGGAAGGCGTGGCTTTACTTGCAATAAAGACCGATTCTCCTGTAGTTCCAACCTGCGTTAAAGGGCCACGGAAACCGTTCTGGACGTGGGTCTTGAGAAAAGAACAGTTAAAGGTTAAATTTGGTAAACCTCTGTATCCGTCAAACTTTAAAGGAAAAGACGGGATGCATAGACTGACTGAAGAAATTGAAAAATCTATAAGGAGGATGCTTCACGAGAAATGATCATTGAAGTTGCCGAAGACGCTGGGTTCTGCTACGGAGTCCAGCGTGCATTAAACATGATTAATAGAGCGATCGAGAAGGGGGAGAAATTTGACACCCTCGGCCCCATTATTCATAACTCTATTGTAGTAAAGAGCCTTGAGGAAAAGGGCATAAGAGCTGTAAATTCCCTTGATGAATCAGACAAAAAAACAATTTTTATAAGGACGCACGGCGTGCCTCCAAAAGTTATTGAAGAGGCGAAAAATAAAGGATTTAAGGTAATTGACGCTACATGCCCTATTGTCTATAATGCACAACTATCAGCGAAAAAACTTTACGATGAGGGTTATATCGTAGTCATTGTGGGGAAAAAAGATCATCCAGAGGTTCAGGGAATTCTCGGTTTTGTTGAAAACAACGCACTGGTAATTGACAACCCGGAGGATGTGAAAAAGTATAATTTCGAGGGTAAACGGGTAGGCGTGCTCGCTCAGACAACTTCTCGATTCGATGTCTTTGGCGATGTGGTGAGAGAGATCCTGAGACGTGCAAAAGAGGTCAAGGCGATAAACACAAGGTGCTATGTGACAGAGACCAGGCAGGACCTGACAGCAGAGCTTGCAAGAAGATCAGATGTGATGATTATCGTCGGCGGTAAAAATAGTTCTAACACAAAAAGGCTCTTTGAAGTCAGTAAGATGCAAGGAGCGAGGAGCTATCATATCGAGAGTCCAGACGAGTTGAAACCTGAATGGTTTGAAGGCGTTGAAAGGGTGGGAATTTCAGCAGGTGCCTCTACACCACCCTGGATCGTTGACGAAGTGGTGGAGAAAATAAAATCTTTTACAAAGGAGGTTTAAGGATAGTATGAAGGAGATGGAAAGGGCAAATAACGTGACAGAGGAACCCAAAAACCTGAAAGGAGGTGATGAATTAGGATTCGTTGAGTTGTTGGAGGAAAAGCTAAACCCTCCCAAAGAGGGAGAAATAGTAAAAGGTACGATTGTAAAGGTCGTGCAGGATGAGGTTTACATTGACATAGGTGCAAAGTCAGAGGGAGTTGCACCTAAATCCGAGTTCAAAGAGGAAGAACTCGAGCCCGGGAAAGAGGTATTCGTTTACATAGATGCCCTCGATGGAAGAGATGGCAGAACTATAGTCTCCAAGCATAAGGCGGACTTCCTGCGTGCATGGGATAAAATAAAGGAGGCTTACCAGTCCAATCAGACCATCGAAGCCAAAGTGCTCAGAACAGTGAAAGGTGGTCTGATGGTCGAGGTCTTTGGAGTAAACGCCTTCCTGCCGGGATCACAGCTCGATCTCACAAGGGTCAAAAATATCCCATCCTACGTGGGTAAAACCATACCAGTGAAGGTTATCAAAATCAATAAAGCGCGCAAAAACATCGTGGTTTCCCGCCGCGAAGTGCTCCTCGAGGAGCAGGAAAAGCTCCGTCAGAAGCTTATGGAAATTCGCCCGGGCGATGTCATCGAAGGTGTAGTAAAGAACGTAACAGACTTTGGCGCATTCGTTGATATCGGTGGTATTGACGGTCTGATTTACATTTCTGAGCTCTCCTGGACAAAGATTGGACATCCTTCTGAGGTGGTCAAGCCTGGAGATAAGGTGAAGGTAAAGGTTCTTGAGGTTGACCCCGAAAATATGAAAATTTCTCTAAGCCTCAAGCTCTTACAGCCCCATCCATGGGAAAAGGTCAAAGAGAAATACCCAGTTGGCACAACTGTTCGCGGAACCGTTAAGAAAATCATTGACTACGGAATTTTCGTGGAGCTCGAGCCGGGTATCGAGGGATTCGTTCACATTTCTGAGATGAAATGGGGTAAACCCCCAAGACATCCATCTGAGGTGGTGAAAGAAGGTGCACGTGTTGACGTAGTCGTGCTTAACGTGGATATCGAGAAACAGAGAATATCCCTCGGTATGAAACAGGCCCAGCCTGATCCGTGGGCGCTTATCGAGGAAAAGTATCCTGTAGGTAGCATCGTTAAGGGTGTTGTAAAAGAGTTTGAAAACTACGGGGCCTACATCGAGCTTGAGGATGGCATCGAAGGATTTCTGCACGTTGCGGATATTTCATGGACTCAGAAATTCGCCAAGCCTGAAGAGGCTCTGAGAAAAGGCCAGAAGCTCAGACTCAAGGTTTTAAAAATTGACAAGAAGAAGAGACTTCTTGATCTTGGACTGAAGCACCTCTCACCCAATCCATGGGATGAAATTGAGGCAAAGATACCACCTGGCACACACCTCAAGGCTCCTATCAAGCAGATCACCGATAAAGGTGTTGTAGTCGAGGTTGATAAGGGGCTTGATGGCTTTGTAGCTGTCTCCCATCTGCAGAAAAAAGGTGACCCTGCGAAAAATTATCAGGTTGGAGAAGAGCTCAACCTGCAGGTTATGAAGATTGAGCCAAAACGTAAGAGAATCCTGCTTTCTGAGAGGGAGTACTACAGGGCCAAAGAGAAAGAAGAGGTCGCCAGGTACAAGCCCGAGCCTGCAAAGATTAACCTTGGTGAAATCCTGCAGGCTGAGCTTCAAAGAATCGAGGAGCTCAAGGAAGAGGAAGAGAAGTCTCAGGAAGAGTAAGGTCTGACCGGCGAAAGATAGTAATTTAAAACCTTTAAGGAGGCTAAAAATGCTTGGAACAGTACTGCTGATGGTTCAGTTAAGTATATCGCCGGTCAGTGCAGATAGCGTGCTTCAAAAGGCCATGAACACCTTTGAGGCACTGCACGATTACCAGACCACCCTCGTGAGTCACATGATAAAAGGGAAAAAGAAGGAAGACCGCGTCTACCTATACAAGTTCATGAAACCCCACTGGATTTATATGAAGGTGCTCAAAGGAAAAGACAAGGGAGCCGAAATTGTCTATAATCCGATTACGAAAAAGATTCGCGCGCACAAGGGTGGCCTATTATCAAAGATAAAACTCACACTTGATCCGACAGACAAGAAAGTTCTTTCCTTAAGAGGTCACCGCGTGGATAGAACAGACTTCGGCTCCATCATCTCACAGTGGTTAAAGGTGAAGGATAAGGTTAAAGTCGTCGGGATAGGCGGTAGAGTTGACGGCATAGAGTGCACCGTTCTCGAGGCGGACAACCTGAATCCTGCTGATTGGCACGGAGCTGATAAAGCAAAACTCTATATCAGGACCGACAACAACCTACCTTATGTGAGAGAGGAATACGAGGGTGATAAGCTTGTCCACAGGGCTATTTACAAAGACTTAAAAATTAATGTGGGATTGACTGAGGATGATTTTAAAATGTAATGCCCGCTCCTTCATACCTTCTTAAGCCTTTAATTTTTGCAATTTCCATCTTGATGATAGAGTGGGGAATCTTCCCCACTCTTTTTGTTTTTATCGCCTTCCTGAGCTTTCTCTCAGGGGCAAAATTCAGCAGATCATGCCTTAAATTGAAACCATCCCCCTCATTATCAATCATAACAATCTCGGTGGTTCTCATTTCTGCCCTCATAGGTTTTTTCACAAAAACTTTAAACTTCATCAGCCCCTGGTGGTATGTGCCTTACAGCCTTGTATGGGTTATCTTCCAAGAATTTATCATTTTCTGCTTCATTTTCGAGAATTTTGAGCAGGCTTTTGCTGGAAAGCATACGGCCGTCTTCCTGACAGCCACGACTTTCGCTGTCTTCCACCTACCCAATCCTTTTCTTGTTCCGGCAACATTCATTATGAATCTCATTTTCTCGGGCTATTACAGAAGGCACAGATCAATTCTGCTTCCCGGACTCCTCCATTTTGTTCTTGCCATAGCCGCATTTACCTTCTTACCATTTAGTCTTACTCATCAGCTCAAGGTGGGCATCCAGTGCTGCAGATAATCGGCGCAATTCCATACTTTTTGATATTTGTCCCCTGGTACAGACGGTGGATGAAGAAAAGATTCTCTTATCTGTGGTGCCTCTTATTCACCATTCCTGTTCTCCTATATTCCATCACAGGATTTTTAGTGTTTGTCGCATTCTCCGTAGCCATTTTACTTGCAATGAAAATTCGGGATGAGAGACTGCGGGATGTGGTTTTGTTCTTCCTTATTTGGCTTCCTGTTGAATTTAACCTGCTTCCCATAACCGACCTGAATTCCGGCAAATTCATTGGCTACTTCGTCGTGCTCTCAATCTTCTCACACGTTCTGCTCTATCGGATTCGTTCTCAGGGTCTCGGCTTCACAATATTCCCGGTAAAATGGATACTCGTGGGACTCGCCTATCTCGTGCTTTTCACAATAATTGCACCTATCGGCCTTAAGACTGGCTTCATAGTTTTTCACCCCAGGCTCACGACCACCAATTTACTTTCCTTCTTCGCCATCTATTTTTTCGTGGCATACCCTGAAGAGATGCTCTTTCGCGCGTTTTTGTTCAAAATACTTAGCCCCTTGAGCACAGCGTGGAAGATTGCCATTTCATCACTGATTTTTGGACTTGCCCACTTCAACGGCCCCCACGGAGGAGTGATTTACATACTTCTTGCCACCATCGCCGGGGTCGGCTACGCTTACGTATTTGAAAGGTCAGGTGACATCAATTCATCGGCCCTTCTTCACACCCTCGTTGACTACACATGGGTGTTATTTTTCGGTGGTTAGATGGATTATAATTTGCACCGTGCTCAATTCCGAACTCATCTCTAAGGTAAAACCGCTAAGACTGAGGGCAAGGCTTATTGTAGAAGGGTTCCTCACAGGACTCCACAAGAGCCCTTACCACGGATTTTCTGTTGAATTCAAGGACCACAGGAGCTACAACAAGGGTGACGAGATACGCTGGATCGACTGGAAGGTGTATGCCCGGACCGATCGATTCTACGTAAGACGCTTTGAGGATGAAACCAACCTCATGGCTTACATTCTCCTCGATAACTCCGCATCCATGGGATTTGTAAAAGAAAAGTTTGAATACGCTGTGAACCTCGCCTCGGCAATCTCCTATCTCCTGTTTCTCCAGAGAGACGCCTTCGGACTCGCCGTTTTTAACGAGAAGATCGAGACCCTTGTGCCTCCACGCACATCAAGGGTGAACCTGAGCCACGTCATGTCTATTTTAGACGGGCTCAAAACCCACGGACAAACCGATCTTTCGTCCTTCAGAGTGCTTGCAGAAAGGTTAAAAAAACGCGGTCTCGTTGTTTTTATCTCCGACATGATGAAGGAGCCAGAGGAGATCATAACGGGCCTCAGAATGTTCCGCTACCGCAAGCATGAGGTCATCGCTTTCCACATCCTATCACCTGAAGAAACAAAGATTTCAGGCAGGGCAAGGGTCTTTGAAGACATGGAAACAGGTGAGCGAGTCCCATTTGACCCGGTTAATTTGCAGAGCGAGTATCAGGAGCGATTGAATAGCCATATCGAGCACATCAAAAAGGAGCTCCGTAAAAGCAACATAGACTACGAATTTTTCCTTACTTCCGAGCCCATCGAGCTCGCTCTTTACAGATTTTTCAAGAAGAGGGAAAAGCTGAGATGAGTTTCCTGAATCCGGGATTTCTCTACCTCTTACCACTTGTGGCACTCCCATTCATCATCCATCTATTTGCAGCAAAGGTGCAGAGACGGGCAAAATTTTCGTGGGTGCGCCTCTTGAGGAGTGCTCAATACGAAGGGAAAAAGCGAAGACGCCTGCTCGAGATTCTCATCCTCATCCTGAGAAGCCTCGCCATCCTGAGTCTCATAATGCTTGCGGCAAGGCCATTCCGGGGTGAGCTCTTCAAATTTAGATACCTCGTGGTGGATTTCTCCCCAAGCGCAAGGCACGACACATCAAAAATTTTCTCCATCGCAGAAGAAGTCAAAAGCAAAGGGCTTGATGTTTATTTCCTTGATGACAGGCTCTATGAGAAGCCTGTTCCCTACGACATGCCCGCCCATTTTAAAAAACTTGGGAGCCTTGAAAAACCCGCTATTATTCTGAGTGATTTCCAGAGTTCCAACGTTTCAGATTTCAAGGACACAAGTTTTCTTGCGGTAAAGCTCAGACCGCCTCGAGATGAGCTCAAAATTCTTGGAGTGAGGGTTCAGCCCGGAATCACCATGCAGGGCTTTGAGGCAAGCTTAAAGGTGTTCATGAAGGCAACCCGACGGATGGCAGTTAGACTTAATCTTTATCGAGAAGAAAAACTAATCGCCGGTGGCAACTTTGAGGTCAACCCTGACAGTGTAAACCAGCTAAACCTCAAATTTATCCCTGAAAAAGGTGGTATATGGAAGGCAGAAGTGCTCCCGCTCGATGAACTCCCGGAGGACAATGTTAGATACTTCAACCTCACGGTGCTCGAAAGGCTTCGCGTGGGAATTATAGGAAACAACAAATTTATTGCGAGGGCACTTAATCCCTTCCGGATAAAAAATTACCCCGTTCAGGTGACAAATGACATTCAGGCAAATTTTGCAGGATTCGACGTGATCTTCCTTACCAATCCCGATATACCACTTGAAAAGCTTATCAGGGTAATTCGCTATGTCGAATCCGGTGGAAACTTAGTGATTTTTACCGATAAAATCACAGCCCCCATCATCAACGCCCTTGGACTTAATATCGAACCGGTGGAATCCGCTAAAGTGGTAATTGAAAAAGACACCCTTACCTTCCCACGAGCCATTGCTTTTGGGGATGGGAAGGCAATCCTTATAGACTCAAAGGGCAGAAAAATTGCAGTCATCAAGCCATTCTCAAAAGGCAGACTTGTCCTGGTGGGTCTTCCTGCAGATGTCAGTGAGACTTTATTCCCCATATCTCCATCTTTTGTTCCGTTTGTTTATTCATTGCTGGAGAGGCTGTTCAGCGTCAAAACAAATACCCGTGTAACCACCGCTGGCACCCCCTGCATTTCTCTCATAGATTCAAACCTGACGGTTATTACACCTGAGGGAGAAAAAGTTACCTGTAAGGACTTAAACTTTCCGAAAGTAGGATTTTACCGTGGGGAATGGAGCTTTGGAGTAAATCTTCCTCCGTCTGAAGCAGAGGAGAGGTTTTTAAGTGATCAGGAACTTGATGACCATTTCAAAGCACATACATCGCTTGAAAACTTCGAAAATATGCTCAGAAGCTCCCGCAGTTTCACGTCAATCTTCGTCTATTTCCTGATCTTCTACGTCCTCGTCGAATCCCTCATCCTCGGGTGGAAATTTAGATTGTAATTATTCGTCCAGCAGACGTGAGAGTTAGTTTCTTAGGATGCTCAAGATTTCAGTTTCTTCAGTTTTCTGTTAATTTCGTCCATATCAAACGTCTCGGGATCATACTCCTCTCCAAGCCATTCGATAAAGTATTCGTAATTCTCACTCCCCGGATTTTTCATAGCCTCAACAAGGCCATAATAACCAGGTATCCCACCAACGTCCTCTGGTGGTGCTGCCCTCTCACCATCTATGCACTGGGGAACCACAAGGTCAGGAGTTTTCTTGAGAGTTTTCTCAACCTTGATTTCGTGCCTCCAGCTGTCCCCGAAGTCGTATTCGTACATAAATTTTTTCCCTGCCCGTTTGACAAGGTCTTTAAGCCTGTATTCGTTCTCATCATAAACCTTCTCATCTTCCCATATTGATTCGACGGGTCTCCCATATCTTTTACCATCAATGACAAACTCATGGAGATGATAATCCCACCAGCCCATCA
>JALXCE010000285.1 GCA_026991055.1 Caldifarciminota bacterium
AATATTATCACACCGATTATGAAATTAACCCAGTCTTGCCACATATCTAAACCTCCTTTTTTTCTCATTATATAGCCATAATTTTGACCAGACAAGCCACTGGAAACTCGTTCAAAATCCTAAATTCCAGTTGAGAGATCATTTCTCTCTATGGCTGTACATAACCTTCCACTTCAGGACAAGCTGAAAATTTCCCCTCCTTCTTCCCCGGGAAAGGAGGGGTTAGGGAATAATGGGGTAAGTTCAACGCTTCTTAAAATATCCCAATTGACTATACTCTTGAATAAGCTCGATTTTTTTTACAAATTTTTCCATTCCACCCCAACCCTCCCTTCCAAAGGGAGGGAGGGAGTAACCATAAACTGGAGAAAAATCTCGAATTACTCATAAAAGAAGGTATCTATTTATCTAAATATGTACTAACATCATGTGTTCACAAACTTAAAGAGCAAATTTTCTTCAATCAAAAATGGTCAAAAAGTTAATAGTAATTCCCAAAATCTTCTCTACAGCCTCTCCTCCTGTGTTCTGTATGGAGTTGTGGGGAAAGTATAATTGCAGTAGGCACACTTGTATGGGGTACCCTTCATATAAAAAACGTTCCCGCACTCAGGGCATTCAAAACGCTTTGCCGCCTCATCAAAAGGTATATTGACCTCTGTCAAACTACTTCTGCAAATTGAGCAGTAGAGGGGCTCGTCCTGGTCTTCTGGCACCCAGATGACAGTGCCACAGCTCTTGCATTCGTAAGATTTAAGCTCCATAGAACTCTTCAATAAGTCTATCCAGTGCCTTTTCAGGTTCTGAAGCGTGGGTCACAGAGCGACCCACAACAATAAAATCAAAATTGTTTTTCCTGGCAAACTCTGGTGTCACTACCCTACTCTGGTCACCTGAAGCCTCGTTCGCAAACCTGATTCCGGGGACAAAAACCCGAACACCGAACTTCCTTTTAACCTCCGGGGCCTCTTTTCCAGAGAGAACCACGTTTTTACCCCCCACCTTCGTAAATTCTTCGACCAGATTTGAGACCACCTCGTTAACATCAATAGCGACACCAAACATTCTCTCGAGCTTTTCCTTATCCAGACTCGTTAAGATGGTTACACCAATAATCTCTACCCTGTCTCCCGCAGCCTCTAAGGCGGACTTTGCCATTTCCATACCGCCTGTTAGATGCACTGTGATATAATCCACTCCAAGCTCACGAAGAGCCAGAACAGAATCACCGACCACAGAAGGGATGTCATGAAGCTTCATATCGAGGAAGATTTTTACATCTTCATTCTTGATCTCTTCAACAATAGAGTGGCCGTAATGACTGAAAAGGGGTAGACCAATTTTAAAAATCCTGACGCGGTCTTTGAAAAGTCTCACCCATGATAACGCCTGCTCTCTGTCTTTAGTATTCAGCGCTAATACAATCTCACCCATAGTTCTCTATCACCTCTTTTATGGTCATCCTGTTTCTCTCCTTCACGTCTTTCTTTAAATCGTAAGCCAGTTTGATCAAAAATTCATCTATTTTATCCTCCGCTCTTTGCGGTACAGGGAAATCAATAATTCCCGCAAATTCTATCAAATCCCCCATAGAAATCCTCGAAGGTGGTTTCACCGGGAGATAGGCTCCATCTATGTTTTCAAGTATCCCCTTCTCCACGAAAACATCAAGGATTATTTTGAGTTCATGGGGAGATGTGTGAATAATCCTTGCAAGTTCCCTTATGGCAGTAGCACCTTTCCCCTTCTCAAAGTTCTCTGAAATTATTAAAAATGCTTTGAGTTTCTTGAAATTGGTTATCCGCTCTTCATTTATAAGCTCAGGCCACTGGAGTGTAGCCGTGATTTCCGCTCCAAAAAGAACAAGCAGCCAGAAAACGTACATCCAGATTAAGAAAATTATGATAATGGACATTGTCCCGTAAATGTGATTGTAAGCTGCCTTTGTGGTTACATACCAGTCAAAAATCTTTTTGGAGAGTTCCCAGCTTATACTTGTGAAGGCACTACCAATCAATGCCGGCTTTACACCCACATCAATGTATGGAAGATAATAGTACATGATGAAAAAAGCGGCCCATGCAAGTAGCACCGGTGCAATTATGAAAAATATCTTTGTAAAAATGGGCAACTTGAAAAACAGCGTTGAGCCAAGTCTTTCTGCCACACGGGATGAGACATAAAAGGAAAGTCCTAAGAGTAAAGGCGTGAGAGTAATAAAGGCCCAGAACGAGGCAAATTTCTGTCCCCAGGGCCTTCTGCTCCTCACCGACCATATTTCATTTAACGCAACTTCGATGGTGTCGATGATAAAAACAGAGCCAAGCACGAGAAATATCAGACCTATTATACTCAAAGTGGTTGTATTCCCCACAAAATTCTGAATGTACTCCTGAATTTTAGCAGCAGACTGCGGCAAGAAATTGCTGAAGATAAACTTTTCAACCTGCTCTCTGAATCCTTTAAAGGCCTCGAAAGAGGAAAAAAGAGAAAAAGAAATCGCGGTCACAGGAACGAGTGAGAAAAGGGTTGCATAGGAAAGTGCAGAGGCGCGTGAAAAACAGCCATCTCTGTTGAACTTCTTGAATAATTTCCAGAGGTAGACAAAAAACTCCTTCAAATTAATTTGCATTCTTAGAGCGTGAGGTTAAGTTCGGTCTTTTTGGAGAAAAAATGGAGTCTGTCAAGATAGAAATAGACCTTCAAAGACTCTCCACTCTGCGGTGGATTGAAGGGAGGGACACGAGAAACAAAGCTCACACCATGCTCTGTTCGATAATAAATAAGAATCTCGTTTCCAAGGGTTTCAACAAAATCAACCACCGCATTCATCACCGGCACCATCTCAGGCTTTTTATCCCTCTCGCTCCTTATATCCTCCGGTCGAATCCCAAGGAAAACCTCTCTTTCAAAATTTCTTTTGAGTCTGGAAACGAGTTTCTCGGGCACCTCTAACTTAAAATCAGGATTTTCAAAGTAAATTTTGTCTCCATCTTCTTTAAGCTCACCTTCAAAGAAATTCATGGGTGGAGAGCCGATAAATCCTGCCACAAACTTGTTCCTTGGAGAGTGATAGAGTGAAAGTGGGTCGTCAATCTGCTGGATCACACCGCTGTTCATGAGAATAATCTTATCACCAAGGGTCATAGCTTCTACCTGGTCATGCGTAACATACACAGAGGTTGCATTGAGTTTTTTATGCAGCTTCGCGAGCTCGGCCCTCATGTGGACCCTCATCTTGGCATCAAGATTGGAAAGAGGCTCATCAAATAGAAATACATCCGGATTCCTGACAATTGCGCGCCCGAGGGCCACCCTCTGACGCTGACCTCCAGAAAGCTCCTTTGGTTTTCTTCCCAAAAGATGATCAATTTTGAGTATTTTCGCTGCCTCTTTTACGCGTCTATCGATCTCATCCTTCGGCACCTTTCTCATCCTCAAGCCAAAGGCCATATTGTCATAGACCGTCATGTGAGGGTAAAGGGCATAGTTCTGAAAGACCATCGCGATGTTTCTATCCTTGGGTGGAACGTTGTTTACAAGCCTGTCTCCAATGTAAATCTCACCCGATGTCACCTGCTCGAGCCCTGCAATGAGCCTCAAGGTCGTGGTTTTTCCGCATCCTGACGGTCCAAGGATCACAGCGAATTCATGATCCTCTACAACAAAGGAAACATCATTAACTGCCACAACATCGTTAAATTTTTTAGTTACGTGTTTAAGCTCTACTCTTGCCATATTCTCCCTTTAAAAGATGGTCAAGCACCTTGACCAGAGTATCCTTGAGCTGTCTCCTATCCACAACCATGTCGATCATCCCGTGCTCAAGCAAAAATTCTGAGGTCTGAAATCCTTCCGGTAAATC